>NZ_RCOD01000028.1:0-59919 GCF_004307505.1 Pseudomonas sp. Sample_11 | reverse complement strand
GGATAAATCCCCTCGCCACAGGGGATTCATCCCCGCTGGGTTGCGAAGCAGCCCCAAAACCATTCAGCGCGGTGATTCAGTCAGATCTGGCAAGCCGGATTTACGACTGCCGCGCAGCCGGACGGGGATAAATCCCCTCACCACAGGGTATTCATTCCAGATTGCTTATGGCCGGGCCTTGAGCTGCGCTTCAGCCGCCGACGCCAGATCCGGCGGCAGGAAATCCTTGTCCGGGTTGTAGTCGGCTTTCAGATAACGCCGCAGGTCTTCCAGGTCACCCGGGTTCAGCGTCCCCGCCGCCTGCTTCAGGCGCAGGTTGTCGAGGATGTAGTCGTAGCGGGTGTTGTTGTAGTTGCGCACCGAGGTGTACAGCTGGCGCTGCGCGTCGAGCACGTCGACGATGTTGCGTGTGCCGACCTGATAACCGATTTCCGTGGCTTCCACCGCGCTCTGGTTGGAGATGATCGACTGGCGGCGCGCCTGCACCTGCTCGACGTCGGTGTTCACCGCGCGGTGCAGATTGCGGGTGTTTTCCACCACTTGCCGGCGCAGCGATTCGCGCTGCTGTTCGCTCTGATCCAGTTGCGCATAGGACTGACGCACTTGCGAACTGGTCAGCCCGCCGCTGTAGATCGGGATGTTCAGTTGCAGGCCCAGGGTGCTCTGCTCGACGTTGCCGCCATAAGGCGCGCCGAACGAGTTGGGGTTGGCAAAGCCGAGGGCGTCGTTGTCGCCTTTCTCGTATTTCGCCACGGCGTCGAGGGTCGGCAAGTGGCCGGCCTTGCGCTGCTTGAGTGTCTGCTCGGCAGAGCTGACCGCGTAGTTGCTGGCGAGCAGATTGAGGTTCTGCCGCGCCGCCGTGTCGACCCAGGATTTCGCATCGTTGGGCGCCGGCGGCAAGATCGGTAGCGTATGAACGATGCCCTGAATCGAGTTGTACTGACGGTTGGTCAGGGTGATCAACGCCTGGAACGCATCATCGACCTGACGCTGGGCGACGATGCGGTTGGCTCGCGCGGTGTCGTAACTGGCTTGCGATTGCAGCACGTCGGTCTTGTCCGAGAGGCCGACATCGAAGCGCTCGTTGGACTGATCGAGCTGACGTTTGAACGCGGCTTCTTCAGCCTTGGTCGAGGCCAGGTTGTCCTGGCTGCGCAGCACGTTGAAGTAGCTTTCAGCGCTCTGCAGGATCAGGTTCTGTTCGGTCGCCGACAGCTGCAGAGCGGCCTGCTCGTTGACGTCCTTCGCCGCTTGATACTGGAACCAGCGATCGGCGCGGAACAGCGGCTGCGCGAGGGTCGCCTGATAGGAATGCGCGCTGCGGTTGGCGATGGCTGAAGGCTGGTCGATCGAGGTGCGCACGTCAGCAACTTCGGCGCCACCGGACAGGTTCGGCAGCAGACCGGCGCGAGCCTGCGGCACCACTTCTTTCTGCGCGCCATACTGGGCGCGGGCCGCCGCGAGGTCGGCGTTATTGTCGACCGCTTCCTGATAGACGCTGACCAGATCGGTTTTGGTCGACAAGGGTGCTTCCGCTGCCCAGGCCATTGTGTTGGACGCACAGGACACGGCAACAGCCAATGAAAGTTTGCGCAGCATGAGGCGATCCCTAGCATGAATATTATGGAAGTAATCCGGGCGCCAAAGGTAAGGCGCAGCCCGCACAGCGTCAAGGCTGAGCAGGCCCAGCGAGTGTAGTTGCGCATTGCTCCGGCAACAATCGGCCAGCCTGGGTATTTACGCCATTCATCATGGCGTTCGCTGCGGTGTTGGCGTTCCTTGATGGTTGTGTCTAGACTGGCCGGGTTCTTGTCGGGGTGCCTTGCTATGAGGCTGAGATCGAATAATTTCGGATCCCGTTGAACCTGATCAGGTTAGCGCCTGCGTAGGGAACAAGATTTCTCGTCACCCGGCGAGTCCTCTTGTGCTTCGTCCGGGATATTGTTCGACAATCGAACGCCATGACGAATGCACAGCACCGGTCCTGGTGCGTCCGTGCCTTTCAGGTTCTGCTCCGACAATCCACTGCTGGATGCTGTCTGGAGAGCCTGTGATGACAACAAAAGAAAAAAACGCGATCAACCTGAGTGACTCGGCCAAGGTCGACGAGCAGTCGGTCAAGCCGTTCACCCGTTCGCAAAAAGTCTACGTTCAGGGTTCGCGCCCGGACATTCGCGTACCGATGCGCGAAATCAGCCTCGATGTAACCCCGACCGATTTCGGCGGCGAGATCAACGCCCCGGTCACTGTCTACGACACTTCCGGCCCGTACACCGATCCGAACGTGGTCATCGACGTGCGCAAAGGTCTGGCCGATGTGCGTTCAGCGTGGATCGATGACCGTGGCGATACCGAGCGCCTGCCGGGCCTGAGTTCGAACTTCGGTCAGCAGCGTCTGGCCGATGCCGAACTGACCAAACTGCGCTTTGCCCACGTCAACAACCCGCGCCGGGCCAAGGCCGGGGCCAACGTCAGCCAGATGCACTACGCGCGCAAAGGCATCATCACTGCCGAGATGGAATACGTCGCCATCCGCGAAAACATGAAGCTGCAAGAAGCGCGCGCGGCCGGCCTGCTCAAGCAGCAGCATGCCGGCCACAGCTTCGGTGCAAGCATTCCGCAAGAAATCACCCCTGAATTCGTCCGCGAAGAAATCGCTCGCGGTCGCGCGATCATTCCCGCCAACATCAACCACGTCGAACTGGAACCGATGATCATCGGCCGTAACTTCCTGGTGAAGATCAACGGCAACATCGGCAACAGCGCCCTGGGTTCTTCGATCGAAGAAGAAGTGGCGAAGCTGACCTGGGGCATTCGCTGGGGCTCGGACACGGTGATGGACCTGTCCACCGGTAAACACATTCACGAAACCCGCGAGTGGATCATCCGCAACTCGCCGGTGCCGATCGGTACCGTGCCGATCTATCAGGCGCTGGAGAAGGTCAACGGCGTCGCTGAAGACCTGACCTGGGAGCTGTTCCGCGACACCCTGATCGAACAGGCCGAGCAGGGCGTCGACTACTTCACCATTCACGCCGGCGTGCTCCTGCGTTACGTGCCGCTGACCGCCAAACGCGTCACCGGCATCGTCTCCCGTGGTGGTTCGATCATGGCCAAGTGGTGCCTGGCGCACCACAAAGAGAACTTCCTCTACACCCACTTCGACGAAATCTGCGAAATCATGAAGGCCTACGACGTCAGCTTCTCGCTGGGCGATGGCCTGCGTCCGGGCTCGATTGCCGACGCCAACGACGAAGCGCAATTCGGCGAACTGGAAACCCTCGGCGAGCTGACCAAGATCGCCTGGAAACACGACGTGCAATGCATGATCGAAGGCCCGGGCCACGTGCCTATGCAGTTGATCAAAGAGAACATGGACAAGCAGCTCGAATGCTGCGACGAGGCGCCGTTCTACACCCTCGGCCCGCTGACTACCGACATTGCGCCGGGCTATGACCACATCACTTCCGGTATCGGCGCGGCGATGATCGGCTGGTTCGGTTGCGCGATGCTCTGCTACGTGACGCCGAAGGAGCACCTGGGCCTGCCGAACAAGGATGACGTGAAAACCGGGATCATCACTTACAAGATCGCCGCGCATGCGGCGGACTTGGCCAAGGGACACCCGGGCGCGCAGATCCGTGACAACGCGCTGAGCAAGGCGCGTTTCGAATTCCGCTGGGAAGACCAGTTCAACCTCGGCCTGGACCCGGACACCGCGCGCTCCTATCACGACGAAACCCTGCCGAAGGACTCGGCCAAGGTCGCGCATTTCTGCTCGATGTGCGGGCCGAAATTCTGCTCGATGAAGATCACCCAGGAAGTCCGCGAGTATGCGGCCAACCAGCGCATCGACGCGGTCGATGTGGACGTCGCCAAGGGGCTAGCTGAGCAGGCCGAGCGGTTCAAGAAGGAAGGCAGTCAGCTGTACAAGAAAGTCTAGTCACAAGCGGCAAGCGGCAAGCGGCAAGCTGCAAGCGGCAAGCTGCAAGCGGCAAGCTGCAAGATTAGAAGCAGTCCGCGTACCGCTTTTAACTTGCGGCTTGCAGCTTGCAGCTTGCAGCTTGCAGCTTTTTCCTGCTCCTCTTTGAGATAACACCCTTGAGCATTCAACCCGGCACTTATTCCCCCGACCTTGCCGTGCCCGCTGAAAAGCGTGTGTTCGGCGGTCGCGATCTGTTTTCCCTGTGGTTCTCCCTCGGCATCGGCCTGATGGTCTTGCAGACCGGCGCATTGCTCGCGCCGGGCCTGGGCCTGTCCGGTTCTTTGCTGGCCATCTTCCTCGGCACGCTGGTGGGCGTGCTGTTGCTGGCTGCAGTCGGCGTGATCGGCAGCGACACCGGCCTGTCATCGATGGCGGCGCTGAAGCTCAGCCTCGGCAGCAAAGGCGCGAGCCTGCCGGCGCTGCTCAATCTGCTGCAACTGATCGGCTGGGGCTCGTTCGAAATCATCGTCATGCGCGATGCCGCCAGCCTGCTCGGCACCCGCGCCTTCAGCGAAGGTTCGCTGTGGGCCAATCCGATTCTGTGGACGCTGTTCTTCGGTGCGCTGGCGACCTTGCTCGCGGTGAGCGGGCCGTTGACGTTCGTGCGGCAGATTCTGCGCAAGTGGGGCATCTGGCTGCTGCTCGCCGCGTGCCTGTGGTTGACCTGGAACCTGTTCGCCAAAGCCGACCTCGTGGCGCTGTGGGCGCGCGCCGGTGACGGCTCGATGCCGTTCGCGGTGGGCTTCGACATTGCCATCGCCATGCCGCTGTCGTGGCTGCCGTTGATTGCCGACTATTCGCGTTTCGGCAAACGCGCAAAGAATGTTTTCGGTGGCACGGCTGTGGGTTTCTTCATCGGCAATTTCTGGCTGATGAGCCTTGGTGTGGCCTACACCCTGGCGTTTGCGCCGAGCGGTGAAGTCAACGCGCTGCTGCTGGCCTTGGCTGGCGCCGGTCTGGGCATTCCGCTGTTGCTGATTCTGCTCGACGAGTCGGAAAACGCTTTTGCCGATATTCATTCGGCAGCGGTCTCGAGCGGGATTCTGTTGCGTCTGAAAGTCGAGCACCTGGCCTTGGCCATCGGCGTGATCTGCACGCTGATCGCACTGCTGGCGCCGTTGGCGCAGTACCAGAATTTCCTGCTGTTGATCGGCTCGGTGTTTGCGCCGCTGTTCGGCGTGGTGCTGGTGGATCACTTCATCCTGCGCAAGCGCAGTGCTCAGGTCGCCTCAGCCGCATTGCGCTGGCCGGCGTTGCTGGCGTGGCTGGGTGGTGTGAGCACCTACCACTTGCTGGCGAATCTGTATCCGGATGTCGGCGCAACCCTGCCGGCGCTGGTGCTGGCAGGGCTGTTGCAGTTAGTGCTGGGCCGGGCCTTCAGTTACGGCCGGGAAACAGCTCAGGCTTGAGAATGCCGTTCAGGCGCGGATAAGGAATCTTCAGTTCGACGTGGCCCAGCGCATAGGGCGCGATGGTGGTCACGTCGTACTTGAGGATCACGCCACCGTAGGTCAGCGCCACGTGCGGGGTTTTCACGAACGGCCAGTTCGCGACGAATTCCGCCTCCTGATCGAGCTTGGTGCTGATCAGCCAACTGTTGTGCGCCACTTGCGCGGCTTTCCAGAACGCCTCTTCCTGACCCGGCAGCAACATATCGGAGAGATTCAGCACCTTGTGCTGCTGGCGCGAATAGTTGATGAAACCGCGACCCGGCGTGCCGTGGGCGCCGCCGGTATCGAGGTAGCTCGACAGCTCGATGATCACCAGTCCGTCATGCTGCTCGCGTACTTTCGCTTGCAGATAGCTGCTGTTGCGCGGGCCGGCGCTGGCCAGGAACTGCTCGCGGTAGGCGGCCAGGGTTGGCGCTACGGGTGCGTTCTTCTCGGTGCGGGTCATTTGCAGCAGACGTTTTTCGATGATGCCGTCCAGTGCCGGCTCGTCCGGGAAGCGCAGAGTGTCGATGTTCACCAGCGGGCAATCGGGATTGGAACAGCCGGGTTTGAGTTGTTCCGAGGCGTCGCGGGTGGTTTCCAGCGGCGTGCGATAGTTAGGCTGGAACAGGCTGGCACAAGCGCCCAGAGTCAGGGCAATAGCGGCCACAGAGGCAATTTTGAAAAGCGACATGGGCGTCCTTTCGAAAGCAGGGGAAGGCAAAAAGATACCGCTTCGACTCTCAACGGAGCAGTCAGTTCGCCACTAAGCTGATTAGAGTGTGTTTCAGCTTCACCGTCCATCCCGCTGACGGTAAAGGGGCTGCATCAAACGGTGCGGGCGCGTTAGGATGGCGCGAAGTCGAGGTTGCCGGTTGTACGCGCAAACCCCGTAAAGGATATGCAGTAAAGAGGATGATCATGACTGACTTTGCCAACGCCATTCCGACCGCCGTCGATATCGTGCGGCGCGAAAAATGCTACGAGGGCTTCTACAAGCTCGACCGTGTGCACTTGCGCCATGAGCTGTTCGCCGGGGGCATGAGCCGCGAGATCAACCGGGAAATCTTCGTGCGCCACGATGCCGTGTGCGTCCTGCCTTACGATCCGCAGCGCGATGAAGTGGTGTTGATCGAGCAGTTTCGTGTCGGCGCCATGGGCAAGGCCGACAACCCGTGGCTGGTCGAACTGGTCGCCGGTCTGATCGACAAAGATGAGCAACCGGAAGAAGTTGCTCACCGCGAGGCGCAGGAGGAAGCTGGGCTGGACATCAAGGCGTTGTGGCCGATGACCAAGTACTTTCCATCGCCGGGTGGCAGCAACGAATTCGTGCATTTGTATCTGGGGCGTTGCAGCACCGACGGTGTCGGCGGTCTGCACGGGCTGGAAGAAGAGGCCGAAGACATTCGCGTAACGGTCTGGGCCTTTGAAGATGCCTTGCAGGCCGTGCGTGATGGACGGATTGCCAACGCGGCGAGCATCATCGCCTTGCAGTGGCTGGCGCTCAACCGCGCCGAAGTGAGGGGGCTATGGTCGTAAACAAGCTGCGCGATCGTTATCGGGTTGACCTCGTAGGGCTGCAAGCCGCCTGCGAGGCCAACTACGCGCGCCTGATGCGACTGCTGCCGGACATGCGCAACGAACCCGAGGCGCGGCGTATCGCCGTGACCCAGGGCGAGCAGATGCTCGGCGTGCTCGCCCTCGAAGTGCTGCAGACCTGCCCGTACACCACGACCTTGCAGGTACGCCAGGAGCACAGCCTGCCATGGTTGCCGGTGCCGCAACTGGAAGTGCAGGTCTACCACGACGCGCGCATGGCCGAAGTGGTCAGCGCCGAACATGCACGACGCTTTCGCGGCATCTATCCTTATCCGAACGCCGCCATGCACCAGCCCGATGAAAAGGCCCAGCTCAATGTGTTTCTGGGCGAATGGCTGAGTCATTGCCTGGCGTTGGGGCACGAGTACGAAGTCGTTCGCTAGTTGTGAACTGCGTCCGCTTCGGCGGTTTCCCCTTTTTGTCATCCCCCAGCATAATTGCCGCACCCATCCATTGCGTGCCTAGCCCCGGGAGAGCGCCTTGCCCAGCGTATCGACAATTACCAGCGCCGACCCGGCGCTGCTGGTGCAGTTGTCCGACAGCCACCTGTTCGCTGAAGCGCACAGCAAGCTGCTGGGCATGAAGACCCGCGAGAGCCTGCAACAGGTCATCGACCTGGTGTTGGCGCAACAGGCGCAGATCGATCTGCTGCTGGCGACCGGAGATATTTCCCAGGACGGCACGCTGGAGTCGTATCAGGCCTTCCGCCACATGAGCGCGCAGATCAATGCCCCGGCGCGCTGGATTCCCGGCAATCACGACGAGCCGATGGTCATGGCCGAGGCGGCGGTGCAGAGCACGCTCCTGGAGCCGGTGGTCGATATTGGCAATTGGCGGGTGACGATGCTGGATTCGGCGGTGCCGGGTTCGGTGCCGGGCTATCTGCAGGATGATCAATTGCAACTGCTGGCCCGCGCGCTGAGCGAGGCGCCGGAGCGTCATCATCTGGTGTGCCTGCATCATCATCCGGTGTCGATCGGCTGCGCGTGGATGGAGCCGATCGGCCTGCGCAACCCGGAAGCGTTCTTTGAAGTGCTGGATCGCTTCCCGCAGGTTCGCGCGGTGTTATGGGGGCATGTGCATCAGCAAATCGATCGCGAACGCAATGGCGTGCGCTTGATGGCCTCGCCTTCGACGTGCATCCAGTTCGAGCCCGGGAGTGCGGATTTCAAAGTGGGCGAGCAGGCGCCGGGGTATCGCTGGCTGCGGTTGTTGCCGGATGGCCAACTGGAAACCGGCGTCGAACGAGTCACCGACTTCGAGTTCACCGTCGATTACGGCTCCAACGGTTACTGAGACCTCCGTGTAGGAGCTGCCGAAGGCTGCGATCTGTTGATTTTCGCTTTAAAAGACAAGATCAAAAGATCGCAGCCTTCGGCAGCTCCTACAGGTGCATTTGTATGGCCCATCCAATGCAGACTCCCTGTAAACTCCGCTATCTTTCGCCGACAGCCAGGGAGCTCAAATGTCCGGTTCGATCCTCTATATCCACGGTTTCAACAGCGCGCCGGCCTCGAAGAAGGCCTGTCAGCTGGTCGCGGTCATGGAGCGGCTGGGTTTGAGCGAGCAATTGCGCGTGCCGGCGCTGCATCACTATCCGCGCGAAGCCATCGGTCAGCTCGAGCAGGCAATCGCCGAGCTGGGCCGGCCGTTGCTGGTGGGAAGTTCGCTCGGCGGCTACTATGCGACTCACCTGGCCGAGCGCCATGGCCTGAAAGCCCTGCTGGTCAACCCGGCGGTCAGCCCGCACCGGATGTTCGATGGTTATCTGGGCACGCAGCAGAACCTCTACACCGATGAAACCTGGGAACTGACCCACGACCACGTCACGGCGCTGGCCGAACTGGAAGTGCCGCCACCGCAGGATCCGCAGCGTTATCAGGTCTGGTTGCAAACCGGCGACGAAACGCTGGATTATCGCCTCGCCCAACAGTATTACCGCGCCTGTGCCTTGCGCATCCAGGCTGGCGGCGACCACAGTTTCCAGGGCTTTGCCGGGCAATTGCCGGCGTTGCTGAGTTTTGCCGGCATGGCTGCCGATATGTATCAGGCAATCGATTTCACCACGCTGTGAAGTCTTGCCCCTCTTTCATGAATGACTGACGACGAGACCTTATGGCCACTCCCAGCGCTAGTTCTTATAACGCCGACGCCATCGAAGTCCTCTCGGGCCTCGACCCGGTGCGCAAACGCCCCGGCATGTACACCGACACCAGTCGGCCGAACCACCTCGCCCAGGAAGTCATCGACAACAGCGTCGACGAAGCCCTGGCCGGCCACGCCAAATCGGTGCAGGTCATCCTGCACGCCGACCATTCGCTGGAAGTCAGCGACGACGGCCGTGGCATGCCGGTCGACATCCACCCGGAAGAGGGTGTGTCCGGCGTCGAACTGATCCTTACCAAGCTGCATGCGGGCGGCAAGTTCTCCAACAAGAACTACCAGTTCTCCGGCGGTCTGCACGGGGTGGGTATTTCCGTGGTCAACGCGCTGTCGACCGAAGTGCGCGTACGGGTCAAGCGTGACGGCAACGAATACCAGATGACCTTCAAGGACGGCTTCAAGGCGTCCGAGCTGGAAATCGTCGGCACCGTCGGCAAGCGCAACACCGGCACCAGCGTGTACTTCGCGCCGGACCCGAAATACTTCGATTCTCCCAAATTCTCCATCAGCCGCCTCAAGCACGTGCTCAAGGCCAAGGCTGTGTTGTGCCCGGGCTTGCTGGTCAGCTTCGAAGACAAAGGCACCGGCGAGAAAGTCGAGTGGCATTACGAAGACGGCCTGCGCTCTTATCTGGTCGATGCGGTCAGCGAATTCGAACGTCTGCCGAACGAGCCGTTCTGCGGCGCTTTCGCCGGTAATAAGGAAGCGGTCGACTGGGCGCTGCTGTGGCTGCCGGAAGGCGGCGACGCGGTGCAGGAAAGCTACGTCAACCTGATCCCGACCGCCCAGGGCGGTACGCACGTCAACGGTCTGCGTCAGGGCCTGCTCGACGCGATGCGCGAGTTCTGCGAGTTCCGCAGCCTGCTGCCGCGCGGCGTGAAGCTGGCGCCGGAAGACGTCTGGGAGCGCATCGCTTTCGTCTTGTCGATGAAAATGCAGGAGCCGCAATTCTCCGGCCAGACCAAAGAGCGTCTATCTTCCCGTGAAGCAGCGGCGTTCGTTTCCGGTGTGGTCAAGGATGCGTTCAGCCTGTGGCTCAACGCCAACCCGGAAACCGGTCTGGCCCTGGCCGAACTGGCGATCAACAACGCCGGCCGCCGCCTCAAGGCGAGCAAGAAAGTCGAGCGCAAACGCGTCACCCAAGGTCCGGCGCTGCCGGGCAAACTGGCTGACTGCGCCGGGCAGGACCCGATGCGTTCCGAGCTGTTCCTGGTCGAGGGTGACTCCGCCGGCGGTTCGGCCAAACAGGCGCGGGACAAAGAGTTCCAGGCGATCCTGCCGTTGCGCGGCAAGATCCTCAACACCTGGGAAGTCGACGGCAGCGAAGTGCTGGCCAGCCAGGAAGTGCACAACATCGCCGTGGCCATCGGCGTCGATCCGGGCGCGGCGGACATGAGCCAGCTGCGCTACGGCAAGATCTGCATCCTCGCCGACGCTGACTCCGACGGTCTGCACATTGCGACCTTGCTGTGCGCGCTGTTCGTCCAGCACTTCCGCCCGCTGGTGGATGCCGGTCACGTCTATGTGGCGATGCCGCCGCTGTACCGCATCGACCTCGGCAAAGAGATTTACTACGCCCTCGACGAGGCCGAGCGCGACGGTATTCTCGATCGCCTGGTGGCCGAGAAGAAACGCGGCAAGCCGCAGGTCACCCGATTCAAGGGTCTGGGCGAAATGAATCCGCCGCAACTGCGTGAAACCACCATGGACCCGAACACTCGGCGTCTGGTGCAGTTGACGCTGGGCGAAGACTTCGCCGAAACCTCGGAAATGATGGACATGCTGCTGGCGAAGAAACGCGCTGGTGACCGCAAATCCTGGCTGGAATCCAAAGGCAACCTCGCCGAGGTGCTGGCCTGATGCAGTTTGGCTGGGCCTTGGCGGGTGCGTTGCTGCTGAGTGCGCTGAGCGTGTCGGCCGAGCCGCTGCAACAATTGCGGCTGCTTTCCGAACACCCGGTCGAAGGCATGCGCGGCGGTAACCTGTCGGGGCTGGCCATGTGCGGCAATGAGCTGTGGACGGTTTCCGATCGCGATGACGAGCAGATCTATCGGCTCGATACCCGCGATCCGGTCTGGCAGGCGCAGACCGTGCACATCGACGTGCCGCCCGTGCCGGAGAGCGGCTTGCCGTGGGGCTTGAGTTCGCGCACTTGGGCGGCGTCGTTCATTCGCGGTGGCGATCTGGATTTCGAGGGCATCAGTTGCGACAGCGTAGGCAATCGCTACATCGTCAGTGAGGCCCATGCGGCGGTGTTGCAGGTGCCGGTCAGTGGCCCGGCGAACTGGCTGAAAATCTCGCCGCTGCTGGTTCGCGAAGCGCGGGCGAGCGGCCTGCTGCTCAAGTTCAATTCGATCTTCGAAGGCCTGGCGATCAACCCGGCCGGTGATCAGATATGGCTGGCCGCCGAACGGCAAAAACGCGGCCTGCTGCTGATCAAGCGCCAGCAGACGGTGTGGGATTGTGACGGTCGCTGCGTGCTGCTCAGTGAGGGCGGCAAGGAGATGCAGCCGCCACAGTTTCCCAAGGCGAAAGCGGTGCATCGCGACTTTTCCGACATTTCCTTGTTCAACGGCAAGCTGTTTACCCTTGAACGCAACGCTTTCGAGATCTGCCGTCGCGATGCACAGACGGCCAAGGTCGAGCAATGCTGGTCGTATGCCGGCGAACTGTTGCAGGAACAACGTCGGTATTCGCAGAACTACGGGCTGGAAGAAGCGCTGATCATTGATGCCGAAGGTGCGTGGATCGGCGTCGACAACAATTTTGGCCCGCGTGCTGATGGCGAAGTCCGCCCGGTGGTCTGGCGCTTTGCCG
Organism: Pseudomonas sp. Sample_11; assembly: GCF_004307505.1. NCBI lineage: Bacteria > Pseudomonadati > Pseudomonadota > Gammaproteobacteria > Pseudomonadales > Pseudomonadaceae > Pseudomonas > Pseudomonas sp. Sample_11. Next base: position 47,925 of record NZ_RCOD01000028.1, on the reverse strand, counting down.
CGCCGGACGGTGGCTGGAGTGCCAGGCCATGAGCCAGCAGCCACCGGGCAAGCGTGCCGGTCGGGTGTTGATGATCCTCGCCTGGTGCGCGGCGCTGTTTCTCGCGACGCGGTTTTTCGGTCAGTGGGAACAGCGCCAGCAGAATCCGAACATCGTGGTCACGTCGGAGCAGGGCGAAGGTTTTATCGAAGTGAAACTGGCGAGCAATGCCCAAGGGCATTTTGTCGCCAGTGGCCAGATCAACGGCGAACCGGTCGAGTTCATGCTCGATACCGGCGCCACTGATGTGGCGATCCCGGCGGATCTGGCCAAGCGTTTGAAGCTGCAAGAAGGTTTCGGCGTGACCCTGAGTACGGCCAACGGCCTGAGCCAGGGCTATCGAACGAAGATTGCCCGCCTGCAATTGGGCGACATCGTCCTGCGGGATGTCCGCGCACTGGTGGCGCCGGGGCTGCATGGCGATCAGGTGCTGCTCGGCATGAGCGCCCTTAACAGACTTGAATTTACCCAGCGCGGTGGCACCATGCTGCTGCGCCAGACAACGAACCGATGAGGCCCGCATGAGCGACTCCCTTGATCTCAGCCTGGACGGTGTAGAACGCCGCTCGCTGGCTGACTTCACCGAAAATGCCTACCTCAACTACTCCATGTACGTGATCATGGACCGCGCCTTGCCGCATATCGGCGACGGCCTGAAGCCGGTACAGCGGCGTATTGTCTACGCCATGAGCGAACTGGGGCTGGACGCTGATTCCAAGCACAAGAAATCGGCGCGTACCGTCGGTGACGTGCTCGGCAAGTTCCACCCCCACGGCGACTCGGCGTGCTACGAAGCGATGGTGCTGATGGCGCAGCCGTTCAGCTATCGCTACACGCTGGTCGACGGCCAGGGCAACTGGGGTGCGCCGGACGATCCCAAGTCCTTCGCCGCCATGCGTTACACCGAAGCGCGGCTGTCGCGCTATTCCGAAGTGCTGCTCAGCGAGCTGGGCCAGGGCACCGCTGACTGGGGGCCGAACTTCGACGGCACCCTGCAGGAACCGCTGGTGTTGCCAGCGCGCCTGCCGAACATTCTGCTCAACGGCACCACCGGTATCGCCGTGGGCATGGCCACCGACGTGCCGCCGCACAACCTGCGTGAAGTCGCCACCGCCTGCGTGCGTCTGCTCGATGAGCCGAAAGCCACGGTCGAGCAGCTCTGCGAACACATTCAGGGGCCGGACTATCCGACCGAAGCGGAAATCATCACGCCGCGTGCCGACCTGCTGAAAATGTACGAAACCGGCAAGGGCTCGGTGCGCATGCGCGCCGTGTACCACGTCGAGGATGGCGACATCATCGTTACCGCGCTGCCGCATCAGGTCTCCGGCGCCAAAGTGCTGGAGCAGATCGCCGCGCTGATGCAGGCCAAACCGTCGAAAGCGCCGCAGATCGCCGATCTGCGTGACGAATCCGACCACGAAAACCCGTGCCGCATCGTGATCATCCCGGTCAATAGCCGCGTCGATCACGAAGCGCTGATGCAGCACCTGTTCGCCAGCACCGAGCTGGAGTCGACCTACCGGGTCAACGTCAACATCATCGGTCTGGACGGCAAGCCGCAGCTGAAAAACCTCCGTGCGCTGCTGGTCGAATGGCTGGAGTTCCGCGTGCTGACCGTGCGTCGCCGCCTGCAATTCCGCCTCGACAAGGTCGAGCGTCGCCTGCACCTGTTGGATGGTTTGCTGATCGCCTACCTCAACCTGGATGAAGTGATCCACATCATCCGCACCGAGGAACACCCGAAAGCCAAGCTGATCGAGCGTTTCGCCCTCAGCGAGATCCAGGCCGACTACATTCTCGACACCCGTCTGCGTCAGTTGGCGCGACTGGAAGAAATGAAGCTGCGCGACGAGCAGGACGAACTGCTCAAGGAACAGGCCAAGCTGCAAGCGCTGCTGGGCAGCGAAGCGAAGCTGAAGAAGCTGGTGCGCACCGAGCTGCTCAAAGACGCCGAAACCTACGGCGACGACCGCCGCTCGCCAATCGTCGAGCGCGCCGAAGCCAAGGCGTTGAGCGAGCACGACCTGCTGCCGAACGAGAAAGTCACTGTCGTGCTCTCGGAAAAAGGCTGGGTGCGTTCGGCCAAGGGCCATGACATCGACGCCACCGGTCTGTCGTACAAGGCCGGCGATGGCTTCAAGACCTCGGCGGCGGGGCGCTCCAACCAGTTTGCCGTGTTCATCGACTCCACCGGCCGCAGCTATTCGGTCGCTGCGCATACCTTGCCGTCGGCCCGTGGTCAGGGCGAACCGTTGACCGGCCGCCTGACGCCGCCACCGGGCGCCTCGTTCGAATGCGTGCTGATGCCCGAAGACGATGCGTTGTACGTGATTGCCTCCGATGCCGGTTATGGCTTCGTGGTCAAAGGCGAAGACCTGCAAGCGAAGAACAAGGCTGGCAAGGCGCTGTTGAGCTTGCCGAACAACGCCAAGGTCATCGCGCCGCGCCCTGTGGCCGATCGTGAGCAGAACTGGCTGGCCTCGGTCACGACCGAAGGTCGCCTGCTGATCTTCAAAATCAGTGATCTGCCACAATTGGGTAAGGGCAAAGGCAACAAGATCATCGGTATTTCCGGTGAGCGCGTGGCCAGTCGCGAAGAATATGTCACGGACATCGCCGTTCTGCCGGAAGGCGCCACCCTGGTTTTGCAGGCTGGCAAACGGACCTTGTCACTGAAAGCCGACGACCTCGAGCACTACAAAGGTGAGCGTGGACGGCGCGGAAACAAACTTCCGCGGGGCTTCCAACGGGTCGATGCGCTGCTCGTCGAAAACCTCAATTAGGCGAGAACGCCTTCCTAGAGCGTTCGATCTGCGATTAAACGCGTAGATCGACGCTTTGGCGCTGGAGTCGGAACGCATATTCACGGATGATATGGCCTTTCAAGCGCCGGCGTGGCCGAGCGTTCTTCATATTTATTGAGTATTTTCACTGTGGTCAGCCTTGTGGCGGCCACCTGGACGGGATGATGACTGCTCTACGCCCCCTTATTTTGTTGCTCGCCGGCGTTCTTGGCCTGGCGGGTTGCAGCGTTCACCAGCCGGTGTCGCTGTACCAACTGGACAGCGGAAGTCCGGTTCAGCCTGCGCAAAGCGCGGGCATGGCGGTTTTGCTGGGGCCGGTGGTTGTTGCCGATTACCTGCAACGCGAAACCCTGCTGCAACGTCAACCGGACGGCAGCCTGCAAGCGGCGACCGACGGTCGTTGGGCTGGCAGCCTTTCGTCGGATATCGATCAGCTGCTGATGCGTCAGGTCGCCGGTCATCTGGACAGCCAGCGCGTGGTGCTGGCGCCGGCCACGGCCGGGTTCACGCCGGATGTGCAGGTTTTGCTGACCATCACTCGTCTGGATTCCGGGGCGAAACAACCGGCGATTCTCGATGCACAGTGGCGGTTGATCGATCGTCGCGGCAAGGTGCGCGATAACCGCATCATTCACCTGCAGGAAACGCACGCTGGCAGCACCGCTTCCCAGGTGCAGGCACAAGGGGTTCTGTTGCAGCGTCTGGCCGAGCAGCTGTCGGTGGCGCTCAAGCCACTGGCCAACCAGCCGCCAGTGGCCGAGGCACCGCGCAAGGCCGCGCCGAAACCCGCAGCGCCGGCGGCGGATGCCGAGAAGCAGCCGAAGATTCCAATGGCCTCGCCGATTCGTACGGATATGGAAGTGTTTCGCTTCTGAGGCTGGAACGAGTCAGAACAGAGCCCGCCTTGTGCGGGCTTTGTTTTGTCTGGAGGTGGGGTGGAAGATCAAAAGCCCCTCACCCTAACCCTCTCCCGGAGGGAGAGGGGACCGATTGGGGGATATTCGATAGCTACACCGACGTGAACGCGCGGAGGTGAATCCATAATCGCCAAGATCTGTCAGGTCGATATATGGCGCCAGACACCTCGGTCGGTTCCCTCTCCCTCTGGGAGAGGGCTAGGGTGAGGGGCTTTTCAGGGATGCACACATTCCAGTAACGCCGCGCACAAAAAAGCCCGCAGACAATCACTCGTCTGCGGGCTTTTGCGTATCGGGCCTAGGCCTTACGCCCGGCGCTCATGCATCCGCGCCAGTTGCCGCTCCAGCATCGATGGATAAGGCTCCATCAACCGCTCCACACAGCACGCGCCTTCAGGGCTGGCGATCGGCCGGATCCGCGCACGCTGGCGGATCAACGCGTCATCGCTGATCTTGCGTTCAACCAGTAGCAGATTGCGGCTGTGTTGCGACAAGGCCAGTGCATCCTGGGCCGAATCGGTCAGCAGCAGATCAATCTGGCTCAGACCGAACAACTCATCGCCCAGGGTCAGGCCCAACTGCAATTGCAGGGTGATGCCGCTGTCTGCGACCTCGATCTGCAACTGATGACCCAGAGCACGAAGCAGTTCGCCGCAGCAGATGGCATTGGTCAGGTAATCGTCGCCGCAATCTTCGGTGTGGAACAGCAACAGCGTGCTGCCATCGTTGAGGGTTTCGATTTCGCCCTGATACAGCGACGCTGCCTGCTCGAGGCAGTCGCGATAGCGATCCTGCAGTTCTTCCAGGCGTGCGCGAGGCAAGCGACGCAGTTGTTCCTGCGATCCCAATTGCACGGCCAGTACGGCGGTGTGCTGTGGCACGTCAGGGCTCGGTTTGCGCGTGAGCGGTTGGGCGGCGCCGTTGAGCGATTCGTCGCGCAGGTCGGCGAAGGCGTCATCTTCATCATCGTCTTCGACGGTGCTGACCAGGTGACGCGGCGCCGGTTTCTTCGCGGCCAGCGGGCGGCTTTCGTCGAAACTTGGATCGCGCAGGTTACGCACCTCGAATTCCGGCTCGTCTTCTTCCTCGGCGAATTCCGGCTCGGGTTCAGGTTCAGGCTCCGGTTCCGGGGCGTAGCTGGCGTGCAGCTGGCGCGCCAGATCGCCGATTTCATCCTGGCGATCGATGCCCGGTGTATGCGCGTCGATGCGGCGCAGCCACACACGCAATTGCAGCAGTGGCGTCGACAGATAACGGCCCATGCGCAGGCTCAGAGCCAGCGACAGTGCCAGCAGAATCGCGCTCAGAATGCCCATGCTTTGCAGGCTGATGGTCATTGGCTGCTGGAACTGATCCATGTCCAGGCTGATGCGCAGTTGCCCGGCCGTCACGTCCTGGAAAGTGATCTTGCTCTCGTACATGCCCTCGGCTTCGCCCAGAAGGCTGTGCTTGGGACGCTGACCGGACTCGGCGAGGATGCGGTTGTCCACACTGTAGATTGCCGCGTGGGCGACCAGTTTGTTCTTGGTCAGGTTGTTGAGCAGCACGTTGAGGCTGAGGATGTCGTTGGACACCAGCAGCTCGGTGGCGGAGGTGGCAGTCTGCGTGGTCAGGCTTTCGCCCAGCGCATCGGCCTGCTCGTGCATGGCCTGCTTGAATTGCAGCCCCATCACCCCGGCATAGATCACCAGGGCCAGAGCGACCAGGATCACGTTGTGGCTGGCAATGCGCAATGCAATCGGTACACGGCGATGGCGCAGTGCACGGAAGATCAGCAGGAAGAAGTTATCGGTTTTGACTGGCGTGGGCCGGTTCACTTGAGCTCGGCTCTTTGTCCGTGAAGTTGACGCGCAGTATAGCGACAGGCCCCAGACCGGCAAAGCGCTCGCGGTGCCCGATGGTCACTGAAAGTGGGTAGAATGCGGTTTTTTTCCAGTTGCGGGGGTGCGCGTTGCGCGAAATCGTCCTGATTAACATCACGGGAGTCGACCGTCCGGGTCTGACGGCGGCCATCACCGGTGTTCTGGCACAAGGTGGTGTGAACATTCTCGACATCGGTCAGGCGGTGATCCACGACACCCTGTCGTTCGGCATCCTGGTTGAAATTCCCGATTCCGAACAGGGCAAGTCAGTGCTCAAGGACATCCTGTTCAAGGGCTACGAACTGGATCAGCAAGTGCGCTTCACCCCGGTGTCCGAAGAGGATTACCAGCAGTGGGTGGGCAATCAGGGCAAGAAGCGCCATATCGTCACCTTGCTGACGCGCAAGGTCACTGCCGGCCAGTTGCAGGCGGTCAGCGCCATCACCGCCAAATATGGCTTGAACATCGACCATATCGACCGTCTGTCGGGGCGCATGCCGCTGGACACTCCGGCCGACAAGGGCAAGGGCTGCATCGAGTTTTCCGTGCGCGGTGAAGCGGCCGATCCGCAGGCCCTGCGCGCCGAATTCCTCAGCGTTGCCCAGGAATTGAACGTCGATATCGCCTTCCAGGAAGATTCGCTGTTCCGTCGCAACCGGCGTTTGGCCGTGTTCGACATGGACTCGACGCTGATCGAAGCGGAAGTCATCGATGAGCTGGCCAAGGCGGCCGGCGTGGGTGACCGGGTCTCGGAAATCACCGAGCGCGCCATGGCCGGCGAACTGGATTTCCGCGCCAGCTTCAAGGAGCGTCTGGCGCTGCTCAAGGGCCTCGACGTCAGCGTGCTCGACTCGATCGGCGCCTCGCTGCGCCTGACCGAAGGCGCCGAAACCCTGTTCGCCGAACTCAAGCGCCTCGGCTACAAAACCGCCATCCTGTCCGGCGGCTTCACTTATTTCGCCAAGCAGTTGCAAGCCAGGCTTGGCATCGATTACGTGTTTGCCAACGAGCTGGAAGTGGTCGACGGCAAGTGCACCGGCGTGGCGATCGAGCCGATTGTCGATGCGCAGCGCAAGGCTGACTTGCTCAAGGAACTGGCGCACAAGGAAGGTCTGCGTCTGGAGCAGACCATTGCCGTCGGCGACGGCGCCAACGACTTGCCGATGCTGGCGATTGCCGGGCTGGGCGTGGCGTTCCGCGCCAAACCACTGGTCAAGCAGTCGGCGAAGCAGGCGATCTCAACGCTGGGGCTGGATGGTGTGTTGTATCTGTTGGGCTTCCGGGATCGCGACGGGCAGTTGTAACTGACAAAGCACAAAGATCGCAGCCTTCGGCAGCTCCTGCATTTGGAATGCATTTCCCTGTAGGAGCTGCCGAAGGCTGCGATCTTTTGCTTTAAAGCGAATTCCACAACGAATCAAAATCCTCCTCACCTCCGCCATTCTGCGCAGGATCCAGCGAGCGATAGGCGAACTGGTTGAAGCTGTGCGTACTCGCCACCCGCCGATCCAGCCCGGCGCGGTGTTCTTCGCCCTGTGTATTGATTAACACCTTGTTGCCTTCCTGAAAGGGCAGGCGCGGCGCAAGCACGGTGGCCGGCACATCGATCGCACTGATTTCCGGCAACAGCAAACCGCGCAAATACTGGCTGTGATCATCTTTCGTTCGGACCAGTTGCAGCCCGCACGGCTGCGCGTGTGGTGCGACCAGTTCAATGCCCATCTGCGTGCCGCTGCCGCGCACCTGGCGGATCCAGCGAATCACCGCAATGCTCCAGCCTTTGCCCTCGCTGTCCTGAATGCCGAGCATTTCCCCGGCCTGCAAGTCCGCCGGTACTTCGCTGGGCCAGGCCAGGCAATAACCGCCGGGACTATGGTTGATCACCGGCAAGGCGTAAGTCGGATAATTCGGCGCGTTGCCCGGGCCTTCTTCTTCGCTCAACTGGTCGTACTGGATTTCCTCGTACGGCAACAGCTCATCGTTACTTTGCGGGGCAGCGTCGAACGCCTGACTCCAGCTGTCCTTTTCGCCCCTGGCCACGACGCTGCTGAAGTTTGCCGCGCGGGCACCGGGATGTTTGAGCAACTCGCTGAAGGTTCGCTCGCCGCCGAGGTAGAAGTGCAGGGCGCTCATGCCAACGCACACGGTCAGCGTGCCCTGGCCGGCGATGCGTTGAAAGCTCCGTTCGGCCGCCTGGCCCCAAGTGGCATGGAGATGTTGCCGGGTATCGATGCTGAGCCCGGCCGAGACAGGCAAAGGTGTCGAAGTCGGCTGTTGCAGCAGGTGCGTTTCGAGCTGTTTGACCAGCGGTTGCGGATCGAAGCCCAGCAGTCCGCTCTGTTGTTCGCTGCGAAACATCTTGCGGTAGCGCGGGCCGACATCGAGTTCCGGACTGACCGCAAACAAGCCGTCGTCGGCGCTGTCGGGATGCAGTTTGAGCAGGGCGCTCCACGGCTCGATCACCTCGGCCAGCCGGGCAATCTGGCTCTGGCGCAATTGATTGCAACGGGCACAGCCCAATAGCAGCGCGGCGATGTAGGTCTGTTCGACGCTCAGTTCGCTGATCAAAAAGGCCAGATCATCGCGCAGCCGCCGTTGTTGCAGCTGCAATTGCGCCGCGCTGCGATACAGCTGGTGCAATTCGAACCACACATGTTCCGGCGGAGAACTGTACAACTGCGTGGCGCGCACCAGTTGCGCCTTGAGAGCATGCGCCGCGCGTTGCAAGGCGGTGCTGACCAACGTCGCGCGGTCTTTGCTGTATTTGGGCAGGATGCGCAGAACGATCTGTTTATAGCCGATGGCCAGCTGACCTTGCAGCGCCTGACACAGGTTGCTGACTTTGCGCGAGCGCTCGTCGAGCATGATCGCCTGATGCAGAAAGTGCCGCTCCAGATGCTGGCAGACGAAATACACCTCGGGCCGCAACAGTTCCAGGAGTTGCAGGCGATTGTCGCTGGGAGTGAGCAACAGGTTCAGTTCGCCGAGGCCTTGATAGAGCAGGCGGGCGGTTTCGCCGATGTTGGCCTTGGGCAGGCCGGCGATCCAGCGCTTGAGGTCACGCGGGCTGGCGTCGCAGAACGACAGGCGCGTTTGCGTGGGAGTCGGAGCGCGCAGCTTGGGAGATAAGATGGTCTGGCTCATGAGCAAAACCATAGCAGCAAATGCCGCGGTTTGCGGAAGCAGCCTCGGCTGCTTCCGCAAATTGGGTCACGCTTTTGGCAGTGCCAGGCCTTGGCCCATCTGCACTGGCGAGCCGGCCACCAGTTCTTCGGCCCACTTCACCTGATCCGGACCAAACAGCACGATTGCCGTCGAACCGAGCTTGAAGCGCCCCAGTTCCGCGCCTTTTTCCAGATGAATCGGTGCGCGTGCGGCTTCGTCGTAGCGGAAGGTTTTCAGCTCGCGCTTCGGTGGCGTGACCAGACCGGCCCACACGGTTTCGATCGAAGCGACAATCATCGCGCCGACCAGCACCACGGCCATTGGCCCGCGCTCGGTATCGAAAATGCACGCCACGCGCTCGTTGCGGGCGAACAGTTCCGGGACGTTTTCGGCGGTGGTCTGGTTCACCGAGAAAATGCGGCCCGGGATGTAGACCATTTCGCGCAGGGTGCCGGCCAGCGGCATGTGCACGCGGTGGTAGTCCTTCGGCGACAGGTAGATCGTGGCGAAATCGCCGCCCATGAACGGCGCTGCGTTGGCCGCATCACCGCCGAGCAATTCGAGCACGCTGAAACTGTGGCCCTTGGCCTGGAAAACGCGACCGTGCTCGATCGGGCCGAGCTGACTCACCGCACCGTCGGCCGGGCTGAGGATCGCACCCGGAGTTTCGTCCAGTGGACGCGCGCCGTCTTTCAACGCACGCGTGAAGAATGCGTTGAAGTGCTCGTAAGCGGTCAGGTCTTCGACCAGTGCTTGCGACATGTCCACTTGATAACGCTTGGCGAACCATTGGGTGAAGGCATTCTTGAACCAGCGCACACGGCATTCGGCGATGCAGCCGGCCAGGCGCGACAGCAGGTGATGCGGCAGCAGGTACTGGCTGAGGATAAACAGACGCTCTTTCATTAGTTGTCCTTAAAAACCTTGAATCTCGACTGGCGTGTCGGGGTGGTTGCCCCATTCGCCCCAGGAACCGGCGTAGCCCTTGACCCGCGGATAACCGAGGGCTTTGGCCACCAGATAAGTGAAGCCCGACCGGTGATGGGTCTGGCAGTGGGTAATGATTTCCTTGTCCTTGGTGATCCCGAGGTTTTCGAGGATCTGCTGCATGTCGCTGCGGATACGCAACTGACGAGTCTGGTCCATGCCGGCGGTCCATTCGAAATTGACCGCACCAGGGATGTGTCCGCCCTTGGCGGCGAGGACTTTCTCGCCGGAATATTCCAGCGGCCCGCGCGCATCCCAGATCGCCAGATCGGCAGCACCGAGACGGCTTTGCAGGTATTCGCGGGTGGCGGTCGGTTCGTCGTGCAGGGTCAGCGAGACCGGGCCACCGACGGCGGCCGGCACCTGAATCGACATCGGCATACCGTCCGCCAGCCAGGCCGGCAGACCACCGTCTATATAGTGGTACTTGTCGTGGCCAATGACATCGAGCAGCCAGATGAAACGCCCGGCCCAGCCACCGCCCTCATCGTCATACACGACGTATACCGCGTCTTTGCGATGACCGAGCTCACCAAACAACGCTTCCAGATCGGCCTTCGCCGGCATCAGCCCGGGCGCCGGTGGCTGGCCGAGCTGGGTGCGTTTCGGGTCGACAAAACGTGCGCCGGGCAAGTGACCTTCGGCATACCGGGCAGGGCTGGTCAGGTCCACCAGAATCAGTTCCGGGGACTCCAGACGCGGCAGCAGGTCGCTCGGCTCGATGACAAGCGGCAAGCCAGAGAAGTCAGACATGTGAGGTCTCCAGAGCACAAAGGGGAGGATTGTAGCGCAGGCTCATTGGCCGCGGCTGCTAAAGCTGTGCAGGGCTTTTTCGATGCACTGCGCGGTTTTGCCGAAGGCTTGTACGGTGATGTCGGCGAACGGCCCGCCACCCTGATCGGCAACGACGATCATGATCACCCGGCCGTTATTCACCAGCGAACGCAAGAATAAGTGCTCGCCGCGAAACAGCGTGCGCAGGCTCGCTGGCAATAAGGCAGAGAATTGCCCGTTGTTCTCCGGCGTGATCCGCACCTGCGCCTGCTGAGCGAGCAGGCGTTGCAGGACTTTGCTCTGGCTGACGACAAAACTCAGCGCCGCCGCATCCTTCGGCAAACCGGCGGTCTGGTGCACGCGCAGGGTCGAGTGCGTGCGGTCGGCCATCAGAATCATCACCCGACGCATGCCGCTCGCCACCAGTGCCTCGCGGGCGGCGACGGTCAGGCTCATGGCATTGGTGAAGCGGCTGGGCTCGGCGAGGAGTTCGGCGCATTGCCGACGCCACTGGCCCAGATCATCCGCATTCGGCGCTGCGGCCGGGAGCATGCCGGCCGGCAAGCGACGAGTGCCCCACGGCCAGATCAGCGAAACCGCCGGGTGCCATAAATCAGGCATCGCATGCTGACGCGCGCTGTTCGCCGCTTGCTGGTGCAACTGTTGCTGCACTTCGTCCATGGAAATTTGCAGATAGAGGCTGGTCAGGTACTGCCAGCGCTTGCTGTGCGGACTGTCCCAGGCCTGTTGCGCCGACAGCGCCAGCCCATTGGCGAGCAGCACGGTATTGGCGGGTTGATTGAGCCAGCGGCGTAGCGTCGGGTCTTCGTCGAGGCGATTTTGCTGGCGCAGTGGGTGCTCGCTGTCGCGGGCGATGCGCAGCACTTTGACCAGTTCGCGTTGTTCGCTGAGCAGCAACTTGTAGCCTTGCTCGACCCAGATCGGCAGATGCCAGGCCTGGACCAGTGCCTCGGCAATCTTCAACAGGCGCACGCCGAACAATTGCTTTTCGACCACACGTGCCGACTCGCCCTTGTGGATCACCCGCAGTTCCCACTCCTCAAGCAACTGCGGATAGGTCAGTGCCAAGGGCCACAGCGGCGACAAAAACAGCAGACTGCCCCAGTGGATGTCCTGCCACAGCCGCGCCAGGCGACTGGCAAAAAAGCCGTTGGCCTGCTGTGTTGCGTGTTGGCTGATCAACTGCAATTGGCGCAAAGCCTTGGGGATCTGCCGGTGCGGTTCGGCGGGCAGGCGCGCGAGCAATTCTTCGGTGCGCGCAAGGCCCAGGCGATTGATTGCCACCTCGAGATTTTCCGCTGGCGCGGCCATGGTGCCGTGGGTGTGACGATTCGCCTCACGGATGATGCTCAAGGCCAGCGCCGGGCTGTCCTGCATCAACTCGGCGATGTCGCGCAGCGAGCTGCGATTGTCGCGGATCGCCCGGCAGACTTTGTCGTGAGCCTCTTGTGGTACGGGCAGGCGGACGCTGTCGAGCAGCTTGACCCAAGCTTGGAGGGTGCTCGGTTTTACCGATGGAATGTTCGTTTCATTAGCCATGTCTGGACGAGATCTTCACTGACTGTAGACGCGCCCGGCATGGGCTAAATTGGCTTTTCGCCTGAACTGGCTATAGTCTGGCGCAGTTTTGCCGATAAGTAGAAGAAGAGATTTTTTAACTTCCGAATATGACCTTGAACCCGACTTAAACAAGTACCTTCTACCTATGGCTAAAATTATCGGCATCATCGTCGTATTCGCGAGCGTGCTCGGCGGATACGTGCTCTCCCACGGCAAGATTGCCGCCCTGATCCAGCCCTTCGAGGTGTTGATCATCGGTGGTGCGGCCCTTGGCGCGTTCCTCCAGGCCAACCCCGGTTACATGACGATGCACGTGCTCAAGAAATCCCTGAGCATGTTCGGTTCGCGTTTTACCCACACCTTCTATCTGGAAGTGCTCGGGCTGATCTACGAGATCCTCAACAAGAGCCGCCGCGAAGGCATGATGGCCATCGAAGGCGACATCGAAGATGCCGCCGCGAGCCCGATCTTCGCCAAGTACCCGGCGGTGCTCAAGGATGAACGCATGACTGCGTTCGTCTGCGATTACCTGCGCATCATGTCTTCCGGCAACATGGCTCCGCACGAACTGGAAGGCCTGTTCGACATGGAACTGTACAGCCTCAAGGAAGACCTCGAGCACCCATCCCACGCAGTCAACGGCATCGCCGACGGCATGCCCGGTTTCGGTATCGTTGCGGCGGTACTCGGTATCGTGGTGACCATGGCTTCGTTGGGCGAGGGCGACCAGGCGTCGATCGGTCTGCACGTGGGTGCGGCACTGGTCGGTACCTTCTTCGGTATTCTCGCGGCGTACGGTTTCTTCGGTCCGCTGGCGCATTCCCTGGCCCACGATGCCAAGGAAGAGCTCAACGTCTACGAAGCCATCAAGGCCTCGCTGGTGGCTTCGGCGTCCGGCATGCCGCCGTCGCTGGCGGTCGAGTTCGGGCGCAAGGTTCTGTACCCGGCGCACCGTCCAAGCTTCGCCGAGCTGGAACAAGCGGTTCGCGGTCGCTAAGTCATGGAAAATAATCAGCCGATCATCGTCAAGCGCGTCAAGCGCATTGCCGCCGGGCACCACGGCGGGGCGTGGAAAATCGCCTTCGCCGACTTTGCCACGGCGATGATGGCGTTCTTCCTCGTGCTGTGGCTGCTGTCCACCGCTACGCCGGAACAGAAGATCGCCATCGCCGGTTATTTCAAGGACCCGGTCGGCTTCTCCGAAAGCGGCACGCCGTACATCATCGACCTGGGCGGTACACCGACCCTGGCGCCGGAAAACACCCTCAACCCGGAAGTGAAGTCGCAGCCGCAACCGGACAAGGTCACGGTCGACACCGATCAGGTTGAAGGTATGGCCGAGCAGGTCGAGAAGGAGCGTCTCGAACTGCTCCTGCAAGAACTGCAGAACAAGGTCGACGAGAACCCGCAACTGCAGAAGTTCAAGGATCAGATCCTCTTCGAGATCACGCCGAACGGTTTGCGCATCCAGATCATGGACGCCGAGAACCGGCCGATGTTCGACTCCGGATCCGCACGCCTGAAGCCGTACTTCGAAGACATCCTGCTGGCCATGGCCGACACCATCAAAGCGGTGCCGAACAAGATCAGCATCAGCGGCCACACCGACGCCAAGCCGTATATCGGCACTGGCGACTACGGCAACTGGGAGCTCTCGGCCAACCGCGCCAACGCGGCTCGCCGTGCCCTGGTCGCGGGCAGCTATCCGGATGCACAGGTGGCGCGGGTGGTCGGTTATGCCTCGTCGGCATTGTTTGATCGGGAAAATCCGTTCAACCCGGTCAACCGCCGGATCGACATTGTCGTGCTGACCAAAAAAGCCCAGGCCGCCATCGAAGGTGCGCAGGGGCCTGAGGCGGCGAAACCGGCAGATCAAGGTCAGAACGGTGCTGCTCCGGCAGCCCCGGTTGATCCGAATGCCTTGCCGGCGGACAAACAGCCAGTGCCGGCTCACGAGTTGCGCGAGCGGTTGAATCTGTTTGACGATGCGGCGCCGAAACCGGCCGAGCCGGGGAGTGCAGCGCCTGCGCCGAAGCAGTAAGTGAAAAAAAGCCGACAGTGATGTCGGCTTTTTTGTGGCTATCACAGGCCGGCACAGTCTCAGAATCCCCGACGAATCCGATTCTTCAACTGTTCATGAAACATCTCCGCATCGCGCTTGTAAGCCCCCTTGACCGATTCGCTGATCGAATCCAGCGCCATCGAGCGCTTGTTCGACACCTCATCACGATACGCATCGATGAAGAAATCCAGATCACTGGCCGTGCTCAGTTTCGGCCACTTGTCCAGATAGATCGGCAATTGCGCCGGCCCGGTCTTGAACGTACAGATCCGCCGGTTACTGATCGTCGCCTCGCCAATTTCGAACGGCACCCACCAGGACTGCGCAGTCTTCTCCGATACCACCGCCAGCAGATGCGTGCACTCGGTGATGTTGCGGGTAATGACCCCGGTGATGTCGTCGGTGGTCTGCGATTCCGGATCCAGTACGTCGAGGTAAGTCCTGATTTTCGCCTGGGTCAGGCGGGTGTTGATGGCGATCGCATGGGCGCGATCCATGTGGCGATAGCTGATAAAGACTGGCATCAGAAATGTCCTTTGAGGGCGAGTTCGCGGTAATAGGCGCCGAGTGCCGTCAGGCGGCAGCCGGTCGAGTGAATGGCGGCGTAGTACATGTGCTCGGCGTCGACCGGTTCGATCAGGCTGTGGCGGTTGCACTTCTGCAACTGGGCGAAGATCTCGCCGTGCTCAGGCACGAACGCCTTTTCGGTGGGTTCGTAGCTGGGGTCGAGCGGGTAGACCGATTCGGCTTCGGCGAACCAGTCCGGTAATTTGCGCAGGATCTCCTTGGGAATCAGCGGCGAGACTTCGCGCAGGGAAATGAACTGCGACACATTGGTCTTGAACACCGGACGCTGTTCCCAGGCGCCGAGAGCGTTGTCGACGAAGGAATACAGACTGCCGGGGGTGATTTTGCCGAGGATATTCGCCGCGCCGCCGTGCAACGCTTGCAGGAGCAGGCCGGTGAACACGCCGTGCTGCGCGCCCTCCAGCGCCGGCTCGGCTTTTTTGCAGGCGGTGAGGATGGTCATGCCTTCGCTGACCATGCTGCTCTCGCTGCGCAGGGCGCGCACTTCGCCGGCCGAACCGCTTTCGCAGCAGTCGAGGATGATCACTTTGTTTTTGATCCGCGTGGCCTTGTCCGCCCAGTTGAGGATGTCGCTGATGCGGATGCCGTCCTTGGCGTTGCGGTAGTCCTGCGGGATCAACATGCCTTCGTCAGTGTCGGCATCGAAACCGCCATGACCGGCGAAATACAGCAGGGCGACGTTGCAGTCACCGGAAAACAACTCGCGGATCTGGTCTTCGAGTTTTTCCCGGCTCAGATAATCCTCGGCGGACGTCAGTAGCACATTCTTGAAGTTGGGGTCGCCATTGGCGTTGCTTTTCAATACCGAAGCCATGGCCATGGCGTCGTTGCAACAGCCGCTCAGCCCGCCGATATGCGTGTAATCGTTGATACCGATGAACAATCCCTTGCGCATGGTCACACCGCCTTGTGCAGGCGGATCGCGCCGGGGATTCTGTGGGTATTGCTCGGGCGGGCGCAGCGAGACAAATGGCTGATGAACACAAGATGTTTTTTCATGGCTTTCCTCGATGGTCGCTGTGAGCGAAGGAGGAAAGAAATGTAGGCCGCTGGCTCAGGCCTACAAGGTCTGCGCGGCAAAACAGAAAGGTCCTGCAAGCAGTCGCGCAAGTGCCTACAGAAGAAGCTGACGTTTAAGAGGAGAGAGGTGAGTCAGATGCAGTCCGACAGCCGGCAACCCATGGCACAGGGTTGCCGGCGCGACTGTTTAATAGCCGTTTTCAGGCAGGCAGGCTGGCGATGATCGAGCGATAGCTGTTCATCCGTTGCTGCTGGATGCGGCCATCTTCCAGGGCCTTGAGCAGTGCACAACCCGGCTCGCGATCGTGCTTGCAGTCGCGGAAGCGGCAAGTGCCAAGCAGGTCATCGAACTCGATGAAACCGGCTTCGACGTCGGCGCGGCTGACGTGGCCCAGACCGAATTCGCGGATGCCCGGGGAGTCGATCAGTTCACCGCCACCGGGGAAGTGGAACAGCCGCGCAGTGGTGGTGGTGTGCGTGCCTTGACCGGATAGCTCGGACAACGGTCCGACGCGGGTTTCGACCTCAGGCAGCAGGCTGTTGACCAGCGACGACTTGCCGACGCCGGACTGGCCGACGAACACGCTGATGCGTCCGTCGAGCTGCTTTTGCAGCTGCTCCATGCCATCGCCGTGGTGCGCCGAGACTTCCAGCACCGGATAACCCAGTGTGCGATACACCGCCAGCAACGCGTTCAGCGCCGGGGCGTTCTGCTCGTCGATCAGGTCGAATTTGTTCAGCAGCAAAAGCGGGCGGATGCCGGCATGTTCGGCGGCGACCAGATAGCGGTCGATCAGGTTGGCGTGGGGCTCGGGCAGCGGCGCGAACACGATGACGATCATGTCGACGTTGGCAGCAACCGGTTTGAGCTGGCCACGGCTGTCGGGGCGGCACAGTTCGGTGCTGCGCGACAGTTGCGCGACGATCACGCCAATGCCCTGGTTGCCGGCGCGCCAGACCACTTTGTCGCCGGTGACCAGCGCTGGCAGGTTGGCGCGCAAGTGGCAGCGGAACACTTGGCCGGCGAGTTCGCCGTCAACGGCTTCGACTTCGACCTGCACGCCGAAGTGGGCGATCACCAGGCCGTGCTGCTCAGGGCCAAGGTCGCCGCCCTCGAGGGCCTCGACCGCCGAGGACTCGCGTTTGGCGGCGCGTGCGGCGCGCTCGCCCTGAATCTTTTCGATGCGCCAGTTTTGACGACGATTGAGTTGGCGTTTGGCCATGGGTGTTCCGTCTGAAGAATGCAGCGATTAGGTAAAACGGCCGCGAGTTTAGCACGCCCGGCCACCGGCCTAGGCTAAACTGCGCAGCATTGCCTAGGAGCCCGAATATGCAAAACCCGCAGAACCTGATCTGGATCGACCTGGAAATGACCGGTCTGGACCCGGACAACGATGTCATCATCGAAATGGCCACCATCGTCACCGACAGTGAGCTGAATACATTGGCCGAAGGCCCGGTGATCGCCATCCATCACAGCGACGAAGTGCTCGCGCGCATGGACGAATGGAACACCCGCACCCACGGCAATTCCGGCCTGACCCAGCGTGTACGCGACAGCCGCATCAGCATGGCTGAGGCAGAAGCTGAGACCATTGCCTTCCTGGAAAAGTGGGTGCCGAAGGGCAAATCGCCGATCTGCGGCAACAGCATCTGCCAGGACCGTCGCTTCCTTTATACCCACATGAAGGCGCTGGAAAGCTACTTCCACTATCGCAACCTCGACGTCTCCACGCTCAAGGAACTGGCCGCGCGCTGGGCGCCGGATGTGCGCGACAGCTTCAAGAAGGGCAGCACCCACCTGGCTTTGGATGACATCCGCGAATCGATCGCCGAGTTGCAGCATTACCGCAAGCACTTCATCAAGTTCTGAGGGAGCGGCTTTCCGCCTTCGCGAGCCTGCTCGCGAAAGGCGCGCCCTCTTCTGGTGCGGCGCTGAAATGGCTAGACTGCGCGCCTTCCTGCCTGGACTGCCATCATGTTGCTGATGCTCTATCTGATCGCCATTACCGCCGAAGCCATGACTGGCGCGCTGTCCGCCGGACGACGAGGCATGGACTGGTTCGGCGTGGTGCTGATCGCCTGCATCACCGCGCTCGGTGGCGGTTCGGTGCGCGACGTGTTGCTCGGGCACTACCCGCTGACCTGGGTCAAACATCCGGAATATCTGGTGCTGACCTCGGTGGCGGCGATGTTCACCGTATTCGCTGCGCGCTGGATGCGCCACCTGCGCTCGCTGTTTCTGGTGCTCGACGCGGTGGGGCTGGTGGCGTTCACCTTGATCGGCTGCATGACCGCGCTGGAAATGGGGCACGGCATGTTGGTGGCTTCCGTCAGCGGAGTCATCACCGGCGTCTTTGGCGGTATTCTTCGCGATATCTTCTGCAACGATATTCCCTTGATCTTTCGCCGCGAACTTTACGCCAGCGTCTCTTTTGCTGCGGCGTGGTGCTACATGTTGTGTCTTTATCTCAATGTGCCGGGTGAACAAGCCATTCTGATCACTTTGTTTGGCGGATTCCTGTTGCGTCTGCTGGCCATTCGTTTTCATTGGGAAATGCCGAAGTTCGTTTATAACGATGAACACTGATAGATCGTGCGTTCTTGTCATTGAAGTTGATTAATGGCAAATATGTTGTTTGTGACTGGCGCGCGCAAATTTCTTACACTTTTCACTTTGATCTTTGCTTGATGGGTATGTAGTTTTTTCGCTGACATATTTTCGATGTCAGTATCAAATTATATTCTTACAAAGGAGCTGCATTGTGAGTGAAAGCATGGATCTTCAAGATAATCAAAATGACAATCCGCCCACTCTGGCGGGGCTGTCCAGTTTAAAAGTCAAGTTTGATGCCGGTAATAATACTCAAAGCAGGGCACTTGTCGCTAATGGCCGAATGCAGGTCAAAGTTCAAGTACTCGTTGCCGGAGTGGACGCCGACGGCAACGCAATGCATGTACCCGCAGATGTAATGGAAAGCATCCAGCTTGTTCATTACGCGACCGGCAAGACCTTGCGCGATGGTTGGGTCGCGAGCGCAGTCCAAGGGCGGTTTACGCGTGAGGCACGTCCTGCACCTGACGCCGAAGACAGGCACGACGATGATCTTGAGAATGACAGCGTTCACCCACAGGTTCGTACGTTCTGGGTTTCCTCATCGAGCGCCGGAACGACTGAGATCGGTGCGCGCCTGTCCGTGAATGGCGAGACGATCCTCAGTAACGGAACCACGCCTGCCAGTGTTCATTACAGCAGCGTGACTGTAGAAGCGGAAACGCCTTCGACATATGGTGTAGACGGAGTATTTCGGTTGTACCAGACCAGGATTGGTAATGAGTCGCCCGGTAACCGTATCTGGAAGTACCATTTGGGACTGTACCCGGGTGGGAAGCAGATCCGGCTGGTCGATTGGATTGCAGAGGGGGCAGAAGAGGGCAAGGATTACGATTTTGCGGGTGGTAACCGGCTTAACGAAATAAAAACAAATTACATGGAATGCATTTTCGTGCGTCCCGAAACATCCAGTGTCGTCGTCTCTTTGCCTGACAGGGGTGATCCGTTTGCATACACTTTTACCAGTGATGCGCAAACATGGAACTCGAAGCATTATCACGTAAATACTCAAAGCGACGGGGAGTTGACCATCGTTCAGGCTCTATCTGAATACTCGAAAAACACCGGGCCACAAAAATATGGCGGCGTCCTCCCCTTCATCGCGATCGATGAATATGGTACTGAGCATAAACTGGCAATCCGCGTGAATTTTCACGAGCGTAATTTATATCTCCAACGAGGCTGAGTTCGTTCACTGATGCAATGTCGGTGAATGTAGTAGATGTATATGCGTTTGGCATTTCGACTGCAGATAAGCTGCCATGTCGATGATCAGGCATATGCACGAAAGTGCTTTTCTGATGACTCGCGTTGGCCCTGCACTCTGTGTGGCCAGCGCACCCCCTCTCAAGGATGAGCGATCATGACTGGCAAACCGCCGAAGATCAAACCTGTATCTGTCCCAACCAAACCCTCCGATTCCAGCATCGATGTCTCCCACCGACCGTTGTCCTCGTCTTCGACAGTGGCGCATTTGACTGTTGCACATCATCAGGAACCGCTGCATTCGCCATCTTCATCAGATCCGCTGGCGATGACGCCTGGCGTCAATGTGAGCACGTCCACGACGTATTCCACATTCGACGAGTTCCCAAGGTTTTCCGTGAACGATTCCCTGGAAAGCTATTGGATACCCTCACAAGAGGGTCTCGATGAGTCCGTTGCACTGGGTATCAAAACCTTGAAGCATCGCCAGTATGTTGCCGTGGCTGATAACCACATCGTGCAAGTGGTCCGAGACGCTGAGAGCGGTCTGCTTCGCGCCACGCATGCCAGAGAACTGCATCCTTCCGGTCCGCTGTTGAGGCCTGACAGCGAGGGCCGGTTGTGGCACCCGGCGGACGACCCTGAGTCGACCAACCCGCTTGCAACTGTCTATTCCGAACACAAACGTGCGGCAGAGCTGCTTACCGGCGCGGAATATTCAATAGAAGATTTTTCTCCATTGATGATCAAACGCATGCTCGCAGTGAGCGGCGTAAACACAACGATAGTGCACAGGTCCGAGATTCATCCCACCTCGCTGGCATTGCTGCAGGACACAGCGAGACGTTTTGCCCTCGATCAAAAGATCCAGCTGTTCATCACCCAGGTGCAACATTCCGATCCCACCGTGCGTGCGCAGGCTGATTCACAACTGCAGGCTTTGTTGCCGCCACGGGCAGATGATCTGAGCGAGCGCGTTATCGAACAATCCAGCGCCTTGCTGTTTGAGCAGAGTGAGCGGGCGTTCGAACTTGATTGCGATGCCAACACATTGCAGATGCGACGGATCTTTCCCGATCTGCCCAAGACAATCGCTCAGGCGTTGTGGCGAGAGGCCAGTGCCGCCGACCATATGCATTTGCGCCTGCAGCCGGGAATGCCGAGGCACATGGCAGAAAAGACGCTGGGGGCGCTACGCGAGGTGCGTCTCGCCAGGGCGTGCGCAGGAATCTATCTGGATTCGGTCGCCAGTCTGGACAGTGATCTGCTGGCATTGCAGATGATCGGCCAGCTTGAATTGTGGCCCCGACAGATTCGTATCGAGATTCGTCGGCAAGCGTCAGAGGGTGAGTTATTGAGTGCTATTGGCGATGCTCGGTCGCCAGTGCGTCACACGTTTATTCGTCAGCATGAAGGCTACGTTATCCAACTCAGCGGCGTCCCGTCACCCCAAGGTCGGACGGATCTGTATGCCGCCGTCTGGCTCCTTTTACTGCCCGGGCAGCGCCAATTGCTCGGTGTAGCGCAGGGCGGTGGTGCGGCTCTGCGGCAGCTGGTACGTGCACAGCCATTGCCGTCGCGCCAACGCGTGAGCGAATTGCTGGGACTGGCACCGGTGCAGGTAACGGCTGTTCCGGCCAGCGCCCAGCACGTGCAAGCGGGGCTGCGAGGGGGCGGCGATGTCAACCCGACGTCGACAAAGTCCGTTGAAGAGCGTGTCCGTGATCTTTATCCGCAGCTTGCCGAACAAGAACTGGCCATGTTCATTTCCGAGCGTCTGAAGTCGGACGCAGCCAGGGTCTTGACTCGCCTGGAGACAGAGTTGGCAACACTGCGTAGTGAGTTGACGATCTGGAGTGCGCAAGGATTGTCGACCCGAACGGATTCATCGCAGGGCGCACCGCAAACCGCAGAGCAACGGCTGGCTCGCGAGCGGTTCAGCGCAAAGCTGCAGGATATCTGGCAGCGCAAGTCGGTTTCGAGGTGGGGGGAGGGCGATTATCACTTTTCTTACTATGTCGATTTTTCTGGTGAGTTACCGAGATTGTCCAGCAGATTCGAGTACGTCACAGAGTTGATCCTGACCGCAAATGAACCGGGCGCACGGATAGGTGCGTTTCTTGACAGCTTTCCCAATATTCAATCTTTGGGAGTCTTTGGCATTGAAATGGAGGCTTTTCCCTCAGGAATATTTCAAATGCGCCAGTTAAGCGAGCTTACGCTGGACGGGTGCTCGCTAAGGCTGTCGGAGGTCGAAGTTGAAGGGTTGTCCAGAATCGAAACACTTACCCGGTTGAATCTGGCAAACAACCCTCTGACGGTTACTCCACATGTAGGCTACATGACAGGGTTAACCGGATTGATGCTGAGCAACGCAAATCTTGCCAGCGTTCCTTCAGGTATAGATACCCTCAGGAAACTGGGTGTGATCGCATTGCATGATAATAATATTGCCGACGTGGGATATGAGTTGTTCGAGATTCCGGATACACAGAATCTGTTTGTCGGGCTGTTAAATAACCCGTTAAGTGACGCATCGAGGCATCGAATTAATCAGTTTCTTGAAAATTCCAGTATGGACCGCAAGATGGAAATTCAGATGGAGGAGGAAGTTCCTCAGTTTGATTCCGATAGTGAGTCCTCTGAGAGCGGATTCTCGACACAGTCAGACAGTGATTGAGTGTTGGCGAAAGTAACAGCTGCTTTATCGGTCTAACACGTACTGACAAGAATAAACCGCTCGGTGGCACCCCTCCTGATTATGTGGGGTTTTGAGGTCAGGAGGGGAAGGAGTTGCAGGGTGCTGAAATCATGGGGCGGGAGCGATGTTATAAGCCTCACATCATGAGAGAGTGGGTTCTTTTTGAATGTATGAGGGTTTGTGTGAGTTGCTGATAGAAGTGTTAGGTTGTTGCTGGCTTACAATTGGTTGAATGTTTCGGCTGTTTTAATTCAAACCGGACCTCAATACTTTGCTGTGTCCTTAAGGGGCGAGGTCTATTAATCGGCAAGGTATTGTGAAATGTTTGATGAGCAAGTTGGTATATCTCGTATCGAGGTAAAACTCGACACCACGAATCATGGTCAGCACAAAGTGCTTTATGCCAACGGTCGCATGCAGGTGCGTGTGTTGGTGCTGCTACACGGGATCGATAACAATGGCGACGGCGTATCGCTGCACGGACATCCCGCATTGCAATCACTGCGGCTGATTGCCTATAACGGTGCTCGCCCACTGGAGGGAGACTGGAGTGTAGCGATTCAGGAAAATCGTTACGCTCACGAAATGTCGGGTGGGGCAACGCGGCTGACAGAAGTCCCGCGGGTCATTGACAACCGGATCAGCAACGCCGCAGATCCGGTACAGATTTTACAATTCTGGGTTTCGGCTTCCCGACCTGGAATCATGGAAGTGGCTGCCGAGATTTCCTTGAACGGCGCGGTATTGCGAAGTAATGGGGTTGGTTTCGACAGCAGTGTCACGCTGGAGGCGATTCCGCCGAAAGAGTACTCGTCGAGCAGCTTTTCATTGAGCAAGTATGACAAGAAACAGAATCGGGGCCTGTATGAGTGGGTTCAGCATTATCATATTGGTCTGCGGGCGGATGGCAGGCAGGTTCACCTCCTTGACTGGTACAGCAGTGAAGTAAAACTTGATCCTTATGATTCCGAAGATGCGGTGCAGGTTTATGTGTCCGGGAATATTCCCGGTGAGCAAGGTAGTCGCAAAACCTTTTATGGGTATATGGCGCCGATATATGGCCCGCAGGCAACATTTCGCAGTCCCCATGGTTACGTCACCGTACCTATCAACAAAGTGCCTGGACAGTTGACGCTCGTTCAGTATGTTTCCGCTGACCCGCAAGCGGCGCGGGAAAGTGATAGCGCCTTCGAATTTGCCGTGATCGATGAATTCGGTTCGGAACACCGGCTTAGTATCGATGGTGATAAAAAGCAGCTCACTTTTATTCTGGATCAATCCAAGCGGTCAATGAAGCGACTTGTCTGACTTCTTGTCTGGTCAGCGTACTTCGCTGGCCAGTGTTGACTGCCAAAATCTGAGTCTGGAAATAAAAGGACGATTTAATAATGGAAAGTAATTTCTCTCCCTCTGTTCATTCGAACGCTTTCAACTTCGGTGAGTTTGTTTCGGGAGGCGTTGATCCCCGTACGGGCATGTATACGTGTGCATTTTCGCTTGGCAAGTTGCACTCGGCAGATCTCAATGGTCCGGAGCTTGCACTTTCAGTGAGTTTCAATCCGCTCAATCAGGCCGATAGTGGTTTCGGCGTTGGCTGGTCTTTGACCCTGACCAATTATGACTTGCGCAGCAAAGTCATGACCTTGGCCAACGGTGAACGCTACAAGGCTGTCGAGACGTCTAGCGGCCTGAAGTTCAAGGAAATGAAACTGCAAAAAGCAAAGGTGTCAGTCACTGGAGCAGGGCGCTATGAAGTCCGATACAAGGATGGTCGGCGGGAACTGCTCAAAGTCCTGGCGGGCACTCAGGTCGCCGTCGCGGAAAAAATAATCGCGGCGAACGGCGTGAGCATTACGCTGAAACATGAGTTGTTCAACCAGTCTCCCCGTTTGGCCGAAGTCCGTGATGCCACGCGCTGCCTGTTGAAAATTTCTCGTACGGCAGGTCAGGTGACGTTGTCGCGATATCCCGACACTACTTTGAGCTCCAACTTCAGGCTGATCTTGAAAAACAGTCGGGTAACGGCCATCGAGCTTCCGGTGGGTAAAGGTTGGGAGCTCGAGTATGAAGTCATCGCTGGGGCCAGCTATGTTCATCGCATCGTCAACCCGCTGCGCGGGGTCGAAATCGTTCGCTACAAGCGGCACGGCCACCGCTTCATCAGCGGTGTGGAACAGACACTGCCGTTTGTTATCGCTCACGATGTCTACCCAGGGCGCGGCCAGCCCAGAGTGTGCAAGACATACACGTACTCCGACCATAACTTCCTTGGGCAGGGCCTCCTTCCAGCCAAGGATAGTGACCTGGATCCGCTCTATCTGGCGCCCAGCAACTACGTTTACACCTCGGATGAGCACTTGCTGGTCAGCGGCAAAGTACATACCCGCATTAAACGCACCTACAACAAATTCCATCTGTTGGTGGCTGAGGTTACGAGCTGTGGCGACGCGCAGATCGCCACTGCCACGGAGTATCACTGTTCCGTTACCAAGCCGTTCAGTGAGCAGGTGGCCCAGTTCCGCATGCCTAAAGTCCATACGGTGACGTACCTCGATCGGCGCACCCAACAGCAGCGTGTGGAAACCACGATCACCGAGTTCGATGGCGAAGGTAACTTGCTCAAGCAGGTTGAGCCCACGGGGGTGACGACTACGACGGAATACTATCCGGCCATTGGCGGGGATAACTGCCCGGAGGATCCGCTGGGCTTTTCCAGGTTCCCGAAAAAGAGGACGGTGACTGCTGCCGCATCGGATGGTGCTTCGACAGTCACGTACTACGACTACGCTTTGCAACCGGCGCTTGAGGGTGCCGAACTGGCCTCTGTGTTACCGGTCGAGGAGCGTTTTTTCGAAGTGGTGGAGGGTGTAGAGGTGTTGCGTTCGAAAACCGCACGCAGCTATCTGAATACGCCCGAGGATCCACTCAAGCATGGAGCCACAAAAGAGCAAAGTGTCACCCTGAATGATAAAAAAACCGCTATCGAATTTTCCTATGAGCTTGAGGGTGACAGGCT
The DNA here is from genome assembly GCF_004307505.1 of Pseudomonas sp. Sample_11. Classification (NCBI taxonomy): domain Bacteria; kingdom Pseudomonadati; phylum Pseudomonadota; class Gammaproteobacteria; order Pseudomonadales; family Pseudomonadaceae; genus Pseudomonas; species Pseudomonas sp. Sample_11. Next base: position 22,586 of record NZ_RCOD01000028.1, on the reverse strand, counting down.
GCGAGTCAGGTCCAGCACGCGCGGGTTCGACGGCGCGCTGCAGACCAGTGAGAAGGTGCTTTCGACGCTGACCGGATTACAGGTCTCTGAAGTCGGTGTCGATGGCGAGCACATCGAATATGAATACGATGCAATCGGCCGGGCAGTGGGCAAAACAGTTGCTGCCGGCACCCCCTTTGCGGCCGCTACCCGGTGGGCCTATCTGGCCGCCAGCAAACATCAGCCGGCGACAATAGTGACCACGGATCCTGCTGGCGGCGAGCAAAAAGTCGCCTATGACGGACTGGAACGGGTGATCACCGTTGAGGAAAAGGACTGCGACCATCCCGACAAGGACGGTCTCATTCAGACACGCACGCTTTATGCTGCCTTGCATGATTCGGTCGGTCACAAGGTGAAAGTGACGCTGACTGATTGGCGTGATGGCAAGCCTTGTCCGGTCAGCACTTGCTATGAATTCGATTCCTGGGGCCAGGTCAGCAAGACGCTGCACGATGATGGGCGTATCGAACACAGCGAAGCGGATCCGGTGCTTCGCCAGCAAACCAATTGGCTCCAGGGCATGGGCAAGACGATCACCCTCGTCAATGATTTCGGTAAACCGCTGAGTGTCGAAAGCTTCAATGTGAAGAACAAGAGTCTGGGCAAAACCGTTTACACCTATGACGGTTATGGGCGCACAGCCAGCCAGACAGACCCTGTCGGCAACACCAGCCGATATGAGTACGACGTTTTTGACCGAATGACCCGCAATGTCCTGCCCGACGGCAGCGAGGTCGTGACCGAGTACGCCGAGCATAGTGATGAAGGGCTGGCGATCGACATCAAGGTCGGTGACAAAGTGCTGGGCCAGCAAACGTATGACGGTCTGGGGCGGTTGATCCAGAGTACTGTGGGCGGGCGAAAGTCCGAGGCGGGTTATGAAGCGGGCTTCACTCAGCCGCAGTGGTACAAGAGTGCTGATGGCAAAAAAACCGAATTCACTTATTTGCGGGAACTGGGCGGTTTGCTGACTGAGCGCAAGGCAGAGGACCTGGTCACAACCATGACCTATGACCCCGTCAGTGGCAAACCCTTGACCTGTACCGAAAGCGGCAGGAGCCGCAGCTTTGCCTATCACCCTTCCGGGCGCCTGAAATCCGAAACGACGACCTTCGGCGCTGTCACGAAAGCAACGTCCAGTACCTGGTCCCTGCAGGGGCGACCGATCAGCCACGTTGATGTGCTCGGTACCGACAACAGATCTGAATACGATGAGTTCGGCCGCCTTCTATCCGCCTCGCAAGGCTTGCTGACAACCGAGTTCCACTACAACGCCCAGACGGGGATGCTGGAGTGGACGAAAACCGAAGACACCTCGATCAAGCGTCAGATGATCACCCGGTTCGCCTATGACGATATCGGTCGTGAAACCCGGCGTACGTTCGAGATTCAGGGTCAGCCTGACCAGACCCTCGAATCGACTTACTCGCTGGCTGGCAAACTGGCGCAGAAAGTGTCCAGACGTGGCACTCAACTCTTACGTGATGAACAGTTCACCTACGATGTGCGCGGGCGCTTGATCCAGTACGACTGTGCTGGCACCCAAAAGCCCCGTGACCCGTATGGCAAGGAAATTATCCAGCAGACGTTCACCTTTGATGCGCTGGACAACATTCTTACCGTGCAGACGAAGTTCCCGCTGGGCGTGAATCTGACCACCTTCAGTTATGACAATCCCGATCCGGTACAGCTCAGCGCAGTCAAACATTCCCATGTCGACTATCCACCGGCAGTGACGCTGGAATACGACGCCAACGGCAGGATGGTCAAGGACGATCAGGCGCGAACGCTGGCCTATGACGCGTTCGGACGTCTTGAGCAGTTGTCCGACACAGGGGGATCAGTGATCCGTGGTTACCATTACGACGGTTTCGACGATCTGGTTGAACTGTCGCAACCCGAAAAGGCGACTGTGCAGCGTTACTACCACGCAGGCCGGGTTGCCAATGAGGTCAGTGGTGAAAATTCATTCAGTGTCGTGCGTCACGGTGGCGCGCTTGTGGGCCAGCGGCAACTCGGTCTGAACGCCAGCGCGCAGCTGTTTGGCACCGATCAACAGCAAAGCGTGCTGGCAACACTGGGTAAGGAGCAGCTCACCGATTGCGCCTACAGCCCTTATGGGCATCGTCCTGCCGACGGCGGATTGTTCAGCTTGGCGGGGTTCAACGGCGAACAGCTGGATCCGGTTACCGGGCTGTATCTGCTGGGCAACGGTTACCGGGCCTATAGTCCTACACTGATGCGTTTTCTTGCCCCCGATAGCATGAGTCCGTTCGGTGCGGGCGGATTGAATGCCTACAGTTATTGCCTGGGCGACCCGGTCAACCGGGTTGACCCTACCGGGCATGTCTCCTGGCAATCGATCCTGGGCATCGGCCTGAGTATTCTCGGGATTGTTGCCAGCGTAGTGACGATGGGCGCGGCGACGCCATGGGCAGTGACTGCATTGGGGCTGGCGGTTGCTTCGGGCCTGGCGGGTATTGCCAGCGAGGTGGTCAATGAACTCGCACCGGGTTCTCAGGCGGGCGAGATATTGGGCTGGATCAGTTTTGGTCTCGGGCTCGCTTCGCTCGGTGCAGGTTTGGCGGCGGGTGCAAAAGCTGCCGTGAATGCGGGCAGGAAGATGGCTTCAGCCTTTGGCAAAGGTCTCAGTCCTGGTGCCAAGGACTCCGCCAAAGCGGCACGACATATGAAAAAGGGCGGAAAAGGCGCCAGGGATGCGACCAAAAAAGCCAATGCAGCTGTGGAGGAAACGGCGCAAGAGCCTTGGCAATTGCAGAGAGCCAGGGAAAACTCAATCTCGACTGAGGCCAGGGATAAGATGGCTGAAGAGTTCTACAGGCATGTGGAAAGCAATAAGTCACCCAGACAAGCTGCGGGCTTGACCGAGATGTATTACGAGGAGTTCGGCGCAGCCGGCAATGGAAGAAAAGTAACGCATGTCTTTTTTGCGAGGTCGAAAGGGCGTGGGGAACGTATTTATCTTCTGGAAGACAGTAATACGAGAGTTTGCAAAGTCCTGCAGGCGGGCGGCCATTGGGACGAGGGGGACACCAACGCAATAATGAGATCGGCCAAAAATATGGTTACAGCGCGTAGATGAGCAGGCTGAGAACTTTGCCTGCACGTTATGGGTGTGAAGGTCTGGAGTGTTGTTCGAGCGCCCACTCCACATGTTCTTTGACCAACTCGGACGGATAATCCCGTCGCGCCTTCAACGCTTCCAGCACCGGAATCGTTGAAGGCGCATTTCCCAGCCCCACCGCCAGATTGCGCAACCAGCGCTCATACCCGGCGCGCCGCAATGGCGAACCTTCGGTGCTGCTTAGAAACTTCTCTTCATCCCACAAAAACAACTCGGCCAACTGTGCGTTATCCAGATTGTGCCGTGGCTTGAAATCGTTTTCCCCGGTCGGCCGGGCGAAACGGTTCCACGGGCAGACGATCTGGCAATCGTCGCAGCCAAACACGCGATTGCCAATCAACGGCCGCAACTCTTTGGGAATCGCGGTTTTCAGCTCGATGGTCAGATAGGAAATGCAGCGCCGCGCGTCCAGCACATAGGGGCCGACGAAGGCGTTGGTCGGGCAGATATCCAGACACGCAGTGCAACGGCCGCAATGTTCGCTTCTGTGCGGTTCATCCACCGGCAACGGCAGGTCGACGAACAACTCACTGAGGAAGAAATAGCTGCCGGCCTTGCGATTCAGTACAAGGGTGTTTTTGCCGATCCAGCCCAGCCCGGCCTGTTCGGCGATGGCTTTTTCCAGCACCGGTGCGCTGTCGACAAAGGCACGGAAACCGAACGGGCCGATCTCTGCCTGGATCCTGTCGGCCAATTGTTGAACGCGTTTACGGATCAATTTGTGGTAATCGCGGCCCAAGGCATAACGCGACACGTAAGCCTTTTCCGGTTCAGCCAGGCGTTTGGCCATTTCGGTATCGCCCGGCAAGTAGTCCATGCGCAGGGAAACCACGCGCAACGTGCCCGGCACCAGCTCGTCGGGGTGCGAGCGTTTGCTGCCATGGGCGCCCATGTAGTCCATTTCGCCGTGATAGCCGGCGTCGAGCCAGCGTTGCAGATGCTGCTCGTGCTCGGCCAGGTCCAGACCGCTGATGCCGACTTGCTGGAAGCCCAGCTCGCGGCCCCAATCCTTGATCGATTGGGCGAGGGCGGGCAGGTCTGTGGTGATGGCGGACATGAGGCGAGAGAAACCGGAGCTGAGGTGCGTATAATTCTGCCAGACATCGGAGCCCGAAGACGCATGCCGCAGACGAAAGATGAATTACCCGACGCGCTGTACCGCGCCGCGCAGGTGCGCGAACTCGACGCGCGGCTGATCGCCGCCGGCACGCCGGGCTTCGAATTGATGCAGCGCGCCGCCCGCGCGACGTGGCGCGCACTGGTGCGCAAGTGGCCGGCAGCGAACGAACTGACGGTGCTCGCCGGGCACGGCAACAACGCTGGCGACGGTTATCTGGTGGCCGGGCTGGCGCTGCGGGCCGGTTGGACGGTGCGCGTTCTCGCCGTCGGCGATCCGCAGCGTTTGCAGGGCGATGCCGCACTGGCCCATGCCGAATCGGTGGCTGCTGGTGTTGTGGTGCAAGGCTGGCAGGGGCAAAGCGAGCTGCGCGGTGTCGTCCTCGATGCCTTGCTCGGCACAGGTCTGAGCGGCGAAGTGCGCGAGCCGTATGCATCGGCGATCAAGGCGATCAACGCCTGCGGTTTGCCGGTAGCGGCGGTCGATATCCCTTCCGGGCTATGTGCCGATACCGGGCGTGAACTGGGGGTCGCGGTCCACGCCGATCTAACGGTGACATTCATTGCTATGAAGATCGGGCTGTTGACTGGCGACGCGGCGGATCAAATCGGCGAACTGGTCTTCAACGACTTGCAAGCCACCGACGAAATTTTCAGTGACATTCCCGTCTGCGCTCAACGCCTGAGCGCCGCTAATCTTCCAGCACTTGCGCCGCGTGCGCCGACCTCGCACAAGGGGCGCTTTGGTCATGTGTTACTGATTGGCGGCGATCACGGGTTCGGTGGAGCGATTCTGCTCAGCACGGAAATGGCCTTGCGCGGCGGCGCGGGCATGGTTTCGCTGGCGACTCGCCCAGAGCATGTGCCGGCGGCGCTGACTCGGGTGCCGGAGGCGATGGCGCTCGGTACCTCGTCAGCCAATCAACTGATGGGTCTGCTGGAAAAGGTTTCGGTATTGGTGGTCGGGCCGGGACTCGGTCAGGCCAGTTGGGGCCGTGCCCTGTTGTCGGCTGCCGCCAATGCACCATTGCCGCAGGTGTGGGACGCTGACGCGTTGAACCTGCTGGCCAGCGATTTTGTCCAGTTGCCCAAGGATTGCGTGATCACCCCGCATCCGGGGGAAGCGGCGCGCTTGCTTGGCATCAGTACCGCCGAAGTGCAGGCCGATCGCCCGGCCGCTGCTCTGGCGTTGAGCAAAAAGTATTCAGCGGTAGTGGTTCTGAAAGGTGCCGGCAGTCTGATCGCCCATCCAGACGGGCGTCTGGCCCTCTGTCATCAGGGTCATCCGGCGATGGCCACGGGCGGGTTGGGTGATGTGCTGGCCGGTCTCACCGGCGCATTGCTGGCCCAAGGCATGGACGCGTTCGATGCGGCATGCCTGGCCGTCTGGCTGCACGCCAACGCGGGTATGCAACAAGGCAAATTCGGCCGTGGGCTGGCGGCCAGTGATCTGATTCCAGCCATTCGTCAGTTGTTGGAGGAGCAAGCACCGTGTCTGAAGTAACCCTGTACCTGGCCGATGAACAGGCGATGAGCGACTTTGGCGCACGGATCGCCCGCGTCACCCAGGGCCATGGCCTGATTTTTCTCGAAGGCAATCTGGGTATGGGCAAAACCACCCTGTCGCGGGGCATCATTCGCGGTTTGGGGCATGTTGGCGCGGTAAAAAGTCCGACCTTCACATTGGTCGAGCCTTACGAGATCGGTGACATTCGTGCCTTCCACTTCGACCTGTATCGCCTGGTCGATCCCGAGGAGCTGGAGTTTCTCGGCATCCGTGACTACTTCGAAGACGATGCCCTGTGCCTGATCGAGTGGCCCGATAAAGGTGCAGGCTTTTTGCCAAAGCCCGACCTGACCATTACCATTAGCCCGCAAGACAGCGGGCGTTCGCTGAAAATTTTAGCCCAGGGCTCGCGTGGCGAGGCCTGGTGTGCCGCTTTGGCATTGGAATCCAATTAAATGATGGGGTTTGGTATGCGCTTTCGCGCGTTGGTGGCTGCCGCTGGACTGATGTTGATGGCAGTAACCGTCAACGCTGTGGCCGATTCAAAGGTCAACAGCGTGCGCCTGTGGCGGGCGCCGGACAACACGCGACTGGTCTTTGACCTCAGCGGACCGGTGCAGCACAGCGTTTTCACCCTGACCGCGCCGGACCGGCTAGTGATCGACATAAACGGCGCCACCCTCGGCGCGCCGTTGAACGTGCAGACGGCGAACACGCCGATCACCGCGATGCGCTCGGCCCAGCGCACCCCGACCGACCTGCGCGTGGTCATCGACCTGAAAAAAGCCGTCACCCCGAAAAGCTTCTCGCTGGCGCCGAACGCGCAATACGGCAACCGTCTGGTGGTCGATCTGTTCGACAACCCGGCCGATGCCGCGCCGCCGCCGGCCCCGACGCCATCGGTGGCAACCGTGCCGGCAGTGCCGGTGACCCCGACCGAACCGGCGATCAAGCTGCCGCCAGCCCCGGCCGGCAAACGCGACATTATCGTGGTGATCGACGCCGGCCACGGTGGCGAAGACCCGGGCGCGTCCGGCTCGCGCGGCCAGCGTGAGAAAGACGTGGTACTGCAGATCGCTCGCGAGCTGCAGCGTCAGGTCAACGGCATGAAAGGCTTCCGCGCCGAGCTGACCCGTACCGGCGACTACTTCATTCCATTGCGCGGGCGAACCGAAATCGCCCGCAAGAAGGGCGCCGACCTGTTCGTCTCGATCCACGCCGACGCCGCGCCGTCCGCAGCCGCGTTCGGTGCGTCGGTGTTCGCCCTGTCTGATCGTGGCGCTACGTCCGAGACCGCCCGTTGGCTGGCCGACAGTGAAAACCGTTCCGACCTGATTGGCGGTGCCGGCAACGTCAGCCTCGACGACAAGGACCGTATGCTGGCGGGCGTGTTGCTCGACCTGTCGATGACTGCGTCGCTGACTTCCAGCCTCAACGTCGGGCAAAAGGTGCTGACCAACATCGGTCGCGTTACGCCGCTGCACAAACAACGTGTGGAACAAGCCGGGTTCATGGTGCTGAAGTCGCCGGACATTCCATCGATCCTGGTCGAAACCGGCTTCATCTCCAACGCCAACGAAGCGAACAAACTGTCCGCATCCAGCCACCAGCAAGCGCTGGCCCGTTCGATCAGCAGCGGCGTGCGCCAGTTCTTCCAGCAGAATCCGCCACCGGGCACTTACATTGCCTGGCTGCGTGATTCCGGCAAGATTGCCCAAGGTCCGCGCGACCACCGTGTCGGCCCGGGGGAAACCCTGGCGATGATCGGCGTGCGCTATCAGGTTTCGCCGGCCACCTTGCGTGCCGCCAACAACCTGAAAAGCGATGAGCTGAAAGTCGGTCAGCACCTGACCATTCCAGGCACCGAACTGGCGTCCAAAGAATGAACCAGGTATTGAACACGGCGCGCATCGAGCTGCTCAGCCCGCGGCTGGCGAACCAGATTGCCGCCGGTGAGGTGGTTGAGCGCCCGGCTTCGGTGATCAAGGAGTTGCTGGAAAACAGCCTCGACTCCGGCGCCAAGCGTATTGACGTCGATGTCGAGCAGGGCGGCGTCAAGCTGCTGCGCGTGCGCGATGACGGCAGCGGTATTTCCGCCGATGACCTGCCGCTGGCCTTGGCCCGTCACGCCACCAGCAAGATTCGCAACCTCGAAGATCTCGAGCAGGTGATGAGCCTGGGTTTCCGTGGCGAGGCGCTGGCGTCGATCAGCTCCGTGGCGCGTCTGACCCTGACCTCGCGCACCCGCGATGCCGATCAGGCCTGGCAGGTCGAAACCGAAGGCCGGGACATGGCGCCGCGCGTGCAGCCGGCGGCGCATCCGGTCGGCACTTCGGTGGAAGTCCGCGACCTGTTCTTCAACACCCCGGCCCGGCGCAAATTTCTCAAGACTGAAAAAACCGAATTCGATCACTTGCAGGAAGTGATCAAGCGTCTGGCGCTGGCGCGCTTCGACGTGGCTTTTCATCTGCGCCACAACGGCAAGACCATCCTCAGCCTGCACGAGGCCCACGATGATGCAGCCCGCGCCCGGCGTGTGGCGGCGATCTGCGGTTCAGGTTTCCTTGAGCAGGCGCTGCCGATCGAGATCGAACGCAACGGCTTGCACCTGTGGGGCTGGGTCGGTTTGCCGACCTTCAACCGCAGTCAGGCGGATTTGCAGTATTTCTTCGTAAACGGCCGTGCGGTGCGCGACAAACTGGTGGCCCATGCGGTACGTCAGGCTTATCGCGACGTGCTGTTCAATGGCCGGCACCCGACCTTCGCGCTGTTTTTCGAAGTCGATCCGGCAGCGGTCGACGTCAACGTCCACCCGACCAAACACGAAGTGCGTTTCCGTGACGGGCGCATGGTTCACGACTTCCTGTATGGCACGCTGCACCGTGCGCTGGGCGATGTGCGTCCGGAAGATCAACTGGCCGGTTCGGTGACCACGGCGATCGTTCGGCCGAGCGGGATCGAGGCGGGCGAATTCGGCCCACAGGGCGAGATGCGTCTGGCCGCCAATGCGCTGCTGGAGCAGCCGCAGGCGCAACCGGCGTTCAACACGTCATCCGGGGCCAGCGCTGGCGGCGCTTATCAGTATCAATACACGCCGCGTCCGCAATCGGCGCTGCCCGCTGCCGAGGCTCAAGCCGCTTACAAAGAGTTTTTCGCGCCGCTGCCTGAAGCCAATGCCAGCGCGCTGCCAACCGGTCAGGAAGATATCCCGCCGCTCGGCTATGCACTGGCGCAGCTCAAGGGCATCTATATTTTGTCCGAGAACGCCCATGGTCTGGTGCTGGTGGACATGCATGCCGCCCACGAGCGGATCATGTACGAGCGCCTGAAAATCGCCATGGCCAGCGAAGGTCTAAGTGGCCAGCCGTTGCTGGTGCCGGAGTCGCTGGCCGTGAGTCAGCGCGAGGCCGATTGTGCTGAAGAACACGCCGCTTGGTTTCAGCGCCTTGGTTTTGAATTGCAGCGTCTGGGGCCGGAAACCTTGGCGATCCGGCAGATTCCCGCATTGCTCAAGCAGGCCGAAGCCAATCGACTGGTCGGCGACGTGCTTTCGGATTTGATGGAGTACGGCACCAGCGACCGTATCCAGGCGCACCTCAACGAATTGCTCGGCACCATGGCCTGCCACGGCGCGATCCGCGCCAACCGGCGTCTGGCTCTGCCGGAAATGAACGGCCTGCTGCGTGATATGGAAAACACTGAGCGCAGCGGTCAATGCAACCATGGCCGACCGACCTGGACCCAGCTGGGTCTGGACGATCTGGACAAACTGTTCCTGCGCGGTCGTTGATGAGCCAGCTTCCTCCAGCGATTTTCCTGATGGGCCCGACCGCTGCGGGCAAGACCGATCTGGCCATCGAGCTGACCAAAGTGCTGCCGTGCGAATTGATCAGTGTCGATTCGGCGCTGGTCTACCGCGGCATGGACATCGGCACGGCCAAGCCTTCGAAAGAGTTGCTGGCGCAATACCCGCACCGGCTGATCGACATCCTCGACCCCGCTGAAGCGTATTCAGCCGCCGATTTCCGTCGCGACGCGTTGCAGGCCATGGCCGAAATCACTGGGCGAGGAAAGATCCCGCTGTTGGTCGGCGGCACCATGCTCTATTACAAGGCTTTGGTTGAAGGACTGGCGGACATGCCGGCGGCCGATCCTGAGGTCCGTGCGCAGATCGAGGAAGAAGCTGCACGCCTCGGCTGGCAAGCCCTGCACGATCAACTGGCGCAGATCGATCCGGTGTCGGCGGCGCGCATTCATCCCAATGATCCGCAGCGCTTGAGTCGGGCACTGGAAGTGTATCGAGTCAGCGGGCAGAGCATGACCACCCTGCGCGAGCAACAATCTGCGCAAAGTACTGAAGCAGCCGCTTCGGGACGCCAACAATTGCCCTATACTGTCGCGAACCTGGCCATTGCTCCGGCGAATCGTCAGGTTTTGCACCAGCGAATTGAACAAAGATTCACAAATATGTTGGAACAGGGATTCATCGACGAGGTCGTAGCCCTGCGTAAAAGAAGTGGCCTGCATTCCGGGTTGCCGTCTATACGTGCGGTAGGCTACCGCCAAGTCTGGGATTACCTGGACGGCAAGCTGACATTGGCCCAGATGCAGGAGCGGGGCATCATCGCCACGCGCCAATTGGCCAAACGCCAGTTTACCTGGCTGCGCAGCTGGGAGGATTTGCACTGGCTGGACAGTCTTGATTGCGACAATCTGCCACGCGCCTTGAAATACCTTGGGACCATCTCCATATTGAGCTGAGTCCTTGCAATTGCCGTCTATCCTTGGGGGTGTGACGGCCGAAGCCATCTGAATTTACCTGTTTTTATTATTGAATCCTTAAAGGAGTGCGGCACATGTCAAAAGGGCATTCGCTACAAGACCCTTACCTGAACACTTTACGTAAAGAGAAAGTCGGGGTTTCCATCTACCTGGTCAACGGTATCAAGCTGCAGGGGACGATCGAGTCGTTCGACCAGTTCGTGATCCTGCTTAAAAACACCGTAAGCCAGATGGTCTACAAACACGCTATCTCGACCGTCGTGCCGGTTCGTCCAATTCGTCTGCCTAGCGCAACCGAAAACGAACAGGGCGATGCCGATGCAGCGCCGGGTAACGCCTGATAGGAGTCTCCTTTGTTCTTTGAGCGCCACGGTGGTGGTGAACGAGTCATCCTCGTTCACTTGGATGGACAGGACCCTGAGGCGCGCGAAGATCCGCAGGAGTTTCAGGAGTTGGCAAATTCGGCTGGCGCCGAGACCGTCGCGTTTTTTAACGTGCCGCGTCATCGGCCAACCGCCAAATATCTGATCGGCAGCGGCAAGGTCGAGGAACTGCGCGACCTGGTCAAGGCTGAAGAAGCCGATCTGGTGATTTTCAATCACATCCTCACGCCCAGTCAGGAACGCAACCTCGAACGTGTTTTCGAGTGTCGCGTGATCGACCGCACCGGGCTGATTCTCGATATTTTTGCCCAACGCGCACGCACCCATGAGGGCAAGCTGCAGGTCGAACTGGCCCAGCTTGACCACATGAGCACGCGGCTGGTTCGCGGCTGGACTCACCTTGAACGTCAGGGTGGCGGTATCGGTATGCGCGGCCCGGGTGAAACCCAGCTGGAAACCGACCGCCGTCTGCTGCGGGTTCGCCTGCGTCAGATCAAGGGGCGGCTGGAGAAGGTGCGCAGTCAGCGCGAGCAGTCGCGCCGTGGCCGATCCCGTGCGGACATTCCTACCGTTTCGCTGGTGGGATACACCAACGCGGGCAAATCGACACTCTTCAACAACGTGACGAAGTCCGAGGTGTACGCGGCCGATCAACTGTTCGCCACGCTCGACCCGACCCTGCGCCGGCTGGAGCTTGACGACCTCGGTCCGATTGTCCTCGCCGACACCGTGGGCTTCATTCGTCACCTGCCACACAAGCTGGTCGAGGCATTTCGGTCTACGCTCGAAGAGTCGAGCAATTCCGACCTGCTGTTGCACGTGATCGATGCGGCCGAACCGGATCGCATGTTGCAGATCGAGCAGGTGATGGTGGTGCTGGGCGAGATTGGTGCCCAGGACTTGCCGATCCTCGAGGTCTATAACAAACTCGATTTGCTCGAAGGCGTCGAGCCGCAGATCCAGCGCGATGCCGATGGCAAGCCGCAACGGGTCTGGCTCTCGGCGCGCGATGGCAGCGGTCTGGAATTGCTTGAACAGGCCATCGCCGAGTTGCTCGGCAGTGATCTGTTCGTCGGTACCTTGCGCTTGCCGCAACGATTCGCTCGGCTGCGTGCGCAGTTCTTCGAACTCGGTGCGGTGCAGAAAGAAGAATACGATGAAGAAGGTGTCAGCCTGCTGGCCGTTCGTTTGCCCCGGATCGAGCTGAATCGATTGGTAAGCCGCGAAGGATTGCAGCCGATGGAATTCATCGAGCAACACACTTTGCAATAAAAGCCTGACAAAGCGGTTGTGCCGCAACGGCAGGCATTCTGTAGCATTGGTCGGCGCGCCGTGGGTGCGTCTTTGCTTTATCAGATGGAGAGCGCTATGGCTTGGAATGAGCCGGGTGGCAACTCGAATAATCAGGATCCTTGGGGTGGCAAGCGCCGCAATAACGGCGACCGCAAGGGGCCACCGGATCTCGACGAGGCCTTCCGAAAGCTGCAGGAAAGCCTGAACGGGTTGTTCGGTGGTGGTAAGAAACGCGGTGATGACGGCGGCGGGTCGGGGCGCAGCAGTGGCGGCTTCGGCGGTCTGCTCGGCATCGGCCTGGTCGTGCTGGCGGCTGTCTGGCTGTACAGCGCGGTCTACGTGGTGGACGAGCAGGAGCAAGCCGTGGTGCTGCGCTTCGGCAAGTACTACGAGACTGTCGGCCCGGGCTTGAACATCTACTTCCCGCCGATCGACAAGAAGTACATGGAGAACGTGACGCGTGAGCGTGCGTACACCAAGCAGGGCCAGATGCTGACTGAAGACGAGAATATCGTCGAAGTGCCGCTGACCGTGCAGTACAAGATCAGCAACCTGCAGGACTTCGTGCTGAACGTCGATCAGCCGGAAATCAGCCTGCAGCACGCGACCGAAAGTGCACTGCGTCACGTGGTCGGTTCCACCGCCATGGACCAGGTGCTGACCGAAGGTCGTGAATTGATGGCCAGCGAAATCAAGGAGCGTCTGCAACGTTTCCTCGATACCTATCGCACCGGTATCACCGTCACCCAGGTCAACGTACAGAGCGCAGCGGCACCGCGTGAAGTGCAGGAAGCCTTCGATGACGTGATCCGCGCCCGTGAAGACGAGCAGCGTTCGCGCAACCAGGCTGAAACCTACGCCAACGGCGTTGTGCCGGAAGCCCGTGGTCAGGCCCAGCGCATCATCGAAGATGCCAACGGTTATCGCGACGAGACCATCTCGCGCGCCAAGGGTGAGGCCGATCGCTTCACCAAACTGGTCGCCGAGTATCGCAAGGCACCTGAAGTCACCCGCGAGCGTCTGTACCTGGACACCATGCAGGAAGTCTTCAGCAATACCAGCAAGGTCCTCGTGACCGGCAACAAGAACGGCCAGAGCAATCTGCTCTACCTGCCGTTGGACAAGATGATCCAGAACAGTTCGGGTAATGCACCGGTGACCGGTTCGGCCGCCAGCAACAACACGGACGTCACGCCGCATGTCACCGACGTGCCGCAGACGCGTACAAGGGAGACCCGCTGATGAGCAATAAATCGCTGATCGCCCTGATCGTTGGCGTCGTTGTGGTACTGGTGGGCTGGAATTGCTTCTACATCGTCGCTCAGACCGAGCGCGCGGTGCTGCTGCAATTCGGTCGTGTGGTTCAGGCCGATGTCCAGCCGGGTCTGCATGTGAAGGTGCCTTACGTCAACCAGGTGCGCAAATTCGACGCGCGTCTGCTGACGCTGGATGCACCGACGCAGCGCTTCCTGACTCTGGAAAAGAAAGCCGTGATGGTCGATGCCTACGCCAAGTGGCGGGTGAAAGATGCCGAGCGCTTCTACACCGCGACTTCGGGTCTGAAGCAGATCGCCGACGAGCGTCTGTCCCGTCGTCTCGAATCGGGCCTGCGTGACCAGTTCGGCAAGCGCACCCTGCACGAAGTGGTGTCGGGTGAACGTGATGCGCTGATGGCTGACATCACTGCGTCGCTGAACAAGATGGCGGAAAAAGAGCTGGGTATCGAAGTGGTCGATGTCCGGGTCAAGGCCATCGATCTGCCGAAGGAAGTGAACCGCAGCGTGTTCGAACGTATGAGCACCGAGCGTGAGCGTGAAGCTCGCGAGCACCGCGCCAAGGGTAACGAGCTGGCCGAAGGCATCCGTGCCGACGCCGATCGTCAACGCCGCGTGCTGCTGGCCGAAGCCTATCGTGAATCCGAAGAGGTTCGCGGTGACGGTGACGCCCAGGCTGCTGCGATCTACTCCAAGGCTTACGGCCAGGACCAGGAGTTCTACGGTTTCTACCGTAGCCTGCGTGCCTACCGTGAAAGCTTCGCGAACAAATCCGACGTCCTGGTCCTCGACCCAAGCAGCGACTTCTTCCGTTATCTGGAAAAAGCCAAACCTTGATACGACGTTGACCTGAATCAGTCCGCCCGGCGGCTAAAACCTCGGGCGGGGTGATCCTTTCGGAAAACGTGTGTATGATGCGGCAGCCGGGAAATTCCCGGCTTTTTTGCGTCTGCACGTTTGATTGCTGTTTTTGTTGCAGACGTCGGGTTTGAATAGCCCGAGCGTTTTTCGAGGAAAGTGATGGGCGAAGCCGCCAGCCGGCCTTTCGCTGCGTCGTTCATGCGCGTGCGTTTTGAACGCCCCGATCATTTTCTGCTTCACTCAAGGCTCGCCTAGTGCTGGCCGCCCGGATCAAAGGGGAATGGCGTAATGGCAACGGTAGACCGCTGGCTGCTGCCAGATGGCATCGAAGAAGTACTGCCACCGGAGGCGGCGCGCATTGAAGTCGCGCGTCGTCAGGTGTTGGATCTGTTCCAGAGCTGGGGTTACGAGTTTGTCGTGACTCCCCATATCGAGTACCTGGAATCCCTGCTGACCGGCGCGGGCCAGGACCTGGATCTGCGTACCTTCAAGGTCATCGACCCGCAATCGGGCCGGCAGATGGGTTTCCGCGCCGACATCACGCCGCAAGTGGCGCGCATCGATGCGCACACCCTGCGTCGCGAAGGCCCGAGTCGTCTGTGCTACGCCGGCAGCGTCCTGCATGCCCAGCCGCGTGCATTGTCGTCCTCGCGCAGCCCGATCCAGCTGGGCGCCGAGCTGTACGGCGACGCCAGCCCGAGCAGCGATGTCGAAGTCATCAGCCTGATGCTGGCCATGCTGCAGCTGGCCGATGTGCCGGACGTGCACATGGACCTCGGCCATGTCGGCATCTACCGTGGTCTGGCGCGCGCCGCCGGTCTGTCTGGTGAAGTCGAGCAGCAGTTGTTCGATGCCCTGCAGCGCAAGGCCATCGATGAAGTGATTACCCTGACCGAAGGCCTGCCGGCCGATCTGTCGGGCATGCTCCGCGCACTGGTTGATCTGTGTGGCGGCCGTGAAGTGTTGAGCGCTGCCCGCGAGCGTCTGGCCAATGCGCCGGCGCCGGTGCTGGCGGCGCTGGAAGATCTGCTGGCGATCGCCGAGCGTCTTTCCGTGCGCTTCCCGCAGCTGCCGCTGTATTTCGACCTCGGCGAGTTGCGCGGCTACCACTACCACACCGGTGTGGTGTTCGCGGTGTTCGTGCCGGGCGTTGGCCAGTCCATCGCTCAGGGCGGTCGTTACGATGACATCGGTGCCGACTTCGGTCGCGCCCGTCCGGCGACTGGTTTCTCTACCGATTTGAAAACCCTGGTGACCCTGGGGCGTGCTGAGATCGAGCTACCGTCTGGCGGTATCTGGATGCCTGACAGTACGGATGCGGCACTCTGGCAGCAGGTTTGCCAGTTGCGCAGTGAGGGTCAGCGTGTCGTTCAGGCCTTGCCTGGACAACCTTTGGCCGCCGCCCGTGATGCGGACTGCGACCGGCAATTGATTCAGCAGAACGGGCTTTGGCAAGTATCGCCACTGGCTTCTTGAGTTTTCCTGCCGGCCATCGCCGGCACCAAGTTTGCGCGAATGAGGACAAGTGTTATGGGTAAGAATGTCGTAGTCCTGGGCACCCAGTGGGGTGATGAGGGCAAAGGCAAGATCGTTGATCTGCTGACCGAACATGCTGCCGCCGTAGTGCGCTACCAGGGTGGCCACAACGCGGGTCACACGCTGGTGATCGACGGCGAGAAAACCGTCTTGCACCTGATTCCGTCGGGCGTGCTGCGCGAAGGCGTGCAATGCCTGATCGGCAACGGCGTGGTGGTTGCACCTGACGCCCTGCTGCGCGAGATCACCAAGCTGGAAGAGAAAGGCGTACCGGTGCGCGAGCGCCTGCGTATCAGCCCGTCCTGCCCGCTGATCCTGTCCTTCCACGTCGCGCTGGACCAGGCCCGTGAAAAGGCCCGTGGCGAGCTGAAGATCGGTACCACCGGTCGCGGCATCGGCCCGGCTTACGAAGATAAAGTTGCCCGTCGTGGCCTGCGTGTCGGCGACCTGCTGAACATGCCGCGCTTCGAAGACAAACTGCGTGAACTGGTGGATTACCACAACTTCATGCTGGTCGGTTACTACAAAGAACCAGCCATCGAATTCGAAAAGACCCTGGCCGAGTGCAAGGAATACGCTGAGCTGCTCAAGCCGCTGATGCTCGACGTGACTGCCGAGCTGCACGACCTGCGTCGTGCCGGCAAGGACATCATGTTCGAAGGCGCGCAAGGTTCGTTGCTCGACATCGACCACGGCACCTACCCGTACGTGACCAGCTCCAACACCACCGCTGGTGGCGTGGCGACCGGTTCGGGCGTGGGTCCGATGTTCCTCGACTACATCCTGGGCATCACCAAGGCCTACACCACTCGCGTTGGTTCCGGCCCGTTCCCGACCGAGCTGTTTGACGAAGTCGGTGCGCACCTGGCCAAGCAAGGTCACGAGTTCGGCGCCACCACTGGTCGCGCCCGTCGTTGCGGCTGGTTTGACGCCGTCATCCTGCGTCGCGCTATCGACGTGAACAGCATCTCGGGCATCTGCCTGACCAAGCTGGACGTACTCGACGGCCTGGAAACCATCAACATCTGCGTCGGCTACAAGGACGCGCAGGGCAATGCTGTTGCGCCGACCGATGCTGACAGCTACGTCGGCCTGCAGCCGGTGTACGAAGAAGTACCGGGCTGGAGCGAATCGACCGTGGGTGCCAAGACCCTGGAAGAGCTGCCGGCCAATGCTCGTGCCTACATCAAACGCGTTGAAGAGTTGATCGGCGCGCCGATCGACATTATTTCGACGGGCCCGGACCGCAACGAAACCATCGTTCTGCGTCATCCGTTCGCTTGATAAGTTGTTGATGTAAAAAACAAAGGCCCCTTAATCGGGGCCTTTGTCGTTTATGCCTGTTGGACGGCATGACCTTTGCTGTGAATCTGTCTACAAGAGTGCCATCAAATTAATGGCGTCAGAAGTAGAGGGATTTAAAGTGTCAGCCGTTCTCTCACTGTTACAAAGCCGTTTGTTGCGCCCGGTGTTCGTTACCCTTGGTATCGCCCTTTTGGTGCAGGTGTTGGTGGCGGTTGCCCTGACGCGGAGCACGGTGACCGCGCTGGAAGCCGATCTGGCTGTGCGCCTGGGTGCCGACAGCCAGAAGCTCTCCGGTGAGCTGGAGCAGGCCGGGCGTGAAGTCACTTCAAGTCTTGATGCGTTGTCGGCCAGCACTCGTCAGCGCCTCACGGCTGGCCTGTCGGCGCGCCTCAAAGAAGAGCAGGCGCAACTGCGTGCAACGCTGGAAAAGGATCTGAAAGATTCGGCCAACGACATGGCGCAGTTGCTTGCATCCGTAGCGCCGCGTGCGATGTGGGACAGCGACGTGCCGACGCTCTCGGAGTTCGCTCGTCGCGCCCAGCGCAATCCCAACGTGCTGTTCGTGGTGTATGACGACGCCACCGGCCAGCATTTGACTCGTTACCTCAACCGTGAAAACCCGATCAACAAGGCCTTGCTGGAAAAAGGTCAGGGCGAGCGTGCGCTGGATAAAGTACTCGATGCGGCGAAAAACGATCCTTCGGTTTACTACCTCGAAGCCTCGATCAATCCCAATGGCGTGGAGATCGGCAAAGTGCTGATGGGTGTGTCCACGGCCTCGGTGGAAACCGATCTGGCCGAGCTCGACAAGCGCTTCCTTGCGCTGATTGCCAGCAGCGATCAACTGGTCGGCGACAGCCTCAAAGGCGCAGCGGCGGACAGCGCCAAGGCAATGCAGGCGCGCCTGCAATCGGCGCAGGGCACCGCTGGCGAAATGAAAGCCAACACCGCACAAACCGTTCAAGACGCTGCCGCGACACTGCGCTGGCGTATCGGCCTTGGCCTGGCACTGGTCGGTTGCGGCGTGCTGCTGTTGCTGGCCGTGGTGCTCGGTCATCGTGTGGTCAATCGCCTGAAAATGCTCAATGCGGCGATGGACGATCTGGCAGCGGGCGAGGGCGATCTGACCAAGCGTGTGCAGATCAACAGCAAGGATGAAATCGGCGACATGGCTTCGGCGGTCAATCGCTTTGTGGATAAATTGCAGCCGATCGTACGCGAGGCGGGTGATGTCGCGCAGCGCACTGGCGTGGAAATCGGCGCGATGACTTTGCGCAACGCTGGCGCCGATGCGGCTGCCGGAATGCAGCGCGATGAAGTTGCAGAAAGCCTTCGCGCGCTGTCGCAAATGGCAGACGAGGCGCAGTCGGAAAGTCAGGCAATGCAGGCGGCGCTCAAGCAGGTTGTCGATATTCGTCAGGCCACCGATGAGAACACCCGGACTTCGGCGAAAGTTGGCAGCCTGATCGAAGCGCTGGCCGGGCAGGTCGATACCGGGGCGAAGGTTATCGAGCGACTGGCGCAGCAGAGCGAGCAGATTGAGGTGGTGCTGACGGTGATTCACGGCATCGCCGAACAGACCAACCTGCTGGCATTGAATGCTGCGATCGAGGCGGCGCGCGCCGGTGAAACCGGGCGTGGGTTTGCCGTGGTGGCGGATGAAGTGCGTGCACTGGCGAGCAAAACGCAGAGCTCGACGGGCGATATTCAAGCGCACATCGTCGCTTTGCAGCAGGGCGCACGTGAGGCGGTCGAGGCGATTGGTCAGGCCGGACGGCAGGCCAGCGAAGGTTTGCTGGTGTTGCGCGACAGTGCGCGGTTGCAGCAGTCGGTGCAGGCTTCGGTTGAGCAGGTGCATGCGGCGATCGGTCTGGCGACGCAAGCAGCAGCGCATCAGGCGCAGGGTGCACAGGCAGTGCGTGGGCGCGTCGAGACGATTCATGCGCAGGCCGAGAAAGCGGCGCAGGCAGTGGTGGAAACCACGGCCAGTGGCAAGGTGCTGGATGGTCTGGCGGCGCAATTGAAAGCCAGCCTGGGACAATTCCGCGCTTAAGATCAAAAGATCGCAGCCTGCGGCAGCTCCTACAGGGAAACGCAAATTCCGATGTAGGAGCTGCCGAAGGCTGCGATCTTTTAGCGGCTGAGATACATCCGCGTCGTCAGCAGATAAACCGGCAACCCCGAGACCACAATCAACAACGCCGCATAAGGCGCCGCCGCCGCAAACTCGACATTCGCCGTGTGCGCCCAGACTTCGGTCGCCAATGTATTGAGTCCGGTTGGGCTGAGCAGCAACGTTGCCGTCAATTCCTTCATCGCATCAAGAAATACCAGTGCAAACGCTGCGCCCAGTGCCGGGAAAATGATCGGCAAGGTCACCCGGCAAAACGCGGTGAACGACGATGCGCCTAATGTCCGCGCCGCTTCTTCCAGCTGCGGTGCAGCCTTGTTCAGCGCGGTACGGATCGGCGCCTGCGCCAATGGCAGGAACAGCAGCGCATAGGCGATCAGCAGCAAGCCTGACGTCTGATACAGCACTGGCACGTAATGCAGGGCGAAATACACCAGCGTCAACGCAATCACCAGCCCCGGCAGCGCGTGCAACAGATAAGGCAGGCGTTCGGCCCAGATTGCCAATCGGCCTTTATAGCGCACCACCAGCAACCCGACCGGCACCGCCAGCACCAGACACAGCGCCGCGCCGCCCAATGACAATGCCAGCGATGACAACAGCGCCTCGGTGATCGCCGCTACCGGGAACGCCGCCGATGAGCCGACCGCCAGCCAATACGCCAACATCCCCAACGGAATGCCGCTGCCGATAATCGCCAGCAACAGGCAATACAACTGACCAAGCGCCGCCCACGGTCCAAGCTTTACCTGTTCAGCTTGCCGCGCCGCGCCCTGGCCGGTGCGCACATGCCGGCCCTTGCCACGCACCCGCAGTTCCAGCCACAACAACAGCAGACACAGCGCCAGCAACACCGCCGAAAGCATCGCGGCGTTGGCGTTACTGAATTCCAGTTCGAATTGCTGGTAGATCGCCGTGGTGAAGGTTTGCAGGCCAATGATCGACAGCGCGCCGAATTCCACCAGCATGTGCAGGGCAATCAGCAGCGAACCGGCCAGCAGCGATGGCCACAGCAGCGGCAGGGTGACGCGGAAAAATACGCCCCAGCGATTCTGTCCCAACGTGCGGGCGGATTCTTCGAGGGAGGGATCGAGATTGCGCAGGGTCGCCGCAACTGGCAGGAAGATCAGCGGATACTTCGACAGGCTCATCACCAGAATCGCCCCGCCGAGGCCTTCGAATTGCGCGCTGAGCGAGACCCAGGTGAAGCTGCTGACAAACGCCGGCACCGCAAACGGCAGGCACAGGATCACGCCCCACAGGCGCCGCCCCGGCAGATTGCTGCGCTCCAGCAGCCACGCCAGCGACAGACCTATCACGGCGCATGTAACCGTCACGCCGACCATCAGTGCCAAGGTGTTGCGCAACAGGCCGAACACATACGGGCGCCACAGCAAATGCAGCGCCTCGGCCCAGCCGGCCTGCCAGGCTTTCAGTCCGACATAGGCCAGTGGCAGCAGGCTCATGACCACCAGTAGCAATACCGGCAGCACCAGCCAGATTGACGGCCGTTTGCGTCGTGGCACGTAACCCCCGCGCGCGGCGGGGGCCGATAACGATGCTGCCATCAGTTCAGGCCAACTTCGCGTTCCAGTTCCAGCGCTTCTTCAGCGTTGCCCAGATCCGCCGGAGTGACGTTCGGCGCTTCCAGTTCGCTGAACGGCTTGAGGCCGCGATCCGATTCCATGCCTTTGTGCAGCGGGTATTCGGCGGTGGTCTGAGTGATCACCCGCTGACCTTCTTCGCTGGCCATGAAGGCGAGGAATTGCTGGGCTTCTTTTGGATGTTTGCTGGATTTCAGCACGGCAGCGCTGGACACGGTGATCAGGCCGCCAGCGTCGCCGCCGGTGAAATAATGCAGCTTGGAGTCGAGCTTGCCTTTCTCGCGTTGCAGGGCGAACCAGTAGTAGTTGTTCACCAGTACGGTAGCGACTTCGCCGTTTTCCACAGCTTTGAGTGCGACCATGTTGTTGCTGTAGGTCTTGCCGAACGCGCGCAGGCCGGTCAGCCATTCTTCGGCGGCGTCACGACCGTGCAGCTTGATGATTGCTACGGCCTGTTCCTGGAAGGCGCCACTGGTCGGCACGAAGCCGACCTTGCCTTGCCATTGCGGCTCGGAGAATTCCATCACCGATTTCGGCAGGTCTTTTTCATCGATCAGTTTCGGGTTGAACGCGACCACGCGCACGCGGGCGGTAACGCCGATCCAGGTACCGTTGGCGGCGACGTATTTTTCCGGCAAAACCGCTAGGGTGGCGTCATCGGCCTTGGCCAGCAGACCCTGTTCGCCGAGGTTATTCAGCGGCGGCGACTCTTCGGTGTAGATCACATCGGCGGGGGAGCGGTCGCCTTCTTCGATGATCTGGCTCGCGAGCTGGTTGCTGCTGCCTTTGCGCACGTTGACGTGGATGCCGGTCTTGGCTTCGAAAGCCTTGGCAATCGCGTCGCCGACTTCCTTGTGCTGGCCGTTGTAGAGAGTCAGGGAAACCGCATCGGCAGCCTGGGTGAGGGGAGTGGCGAGTGCCAGGCCGAGGAGGGTGAAGGTCAGGCCTCGGCGCAGGGTATTTCGAAACGTCATTCGCAGGGTTCCTCACTGTCGCATTGCAAAAACTTGCAACAATGATAAACGATATTGTTTCTCAAGTGCGCCTTGTGGGGCGACTGGTGATTGTGTAGGAGCTGCCGAAGGCTGCGATCTTTTTGATCTTGCTGTTAAACGGTAGGGGGTCAAAAGCAAGATCAAAAGATCGCAGCCTCGTTGCACTCGTCAGCTCCTACACGCTCCTACAAGACCTGCGGAAATTCAGGAAGCCAGAAACGCAAAAACCCGCTTTCGCGGGTTTTTGTGAAATCCAAGGCCTGAACCTTGAATTTGAATTGGTGCCCAGAAGAAGACTCGAACTTCCACGACCGTAAGGTCACCAGCACCTGAAGCTGGCGTGTCTACCAATTTCACCATCTGGGCAATCATCGCAAGCGTTGCCGCTGTTGATGTGGCGCACTATACGGAGGCCTTTTTGATCTGTAAACCCCTGATTTGGTTTTAATAAATCAGTGTGAGCAAAAGCTTTCCCGCAAATGCAAAAAACCCGCTTTCGCGGGTTTTGTGTGAGTGTTGAAACTGATCTAGTCTCAAACTCGAAATTGGTGCCCAGGAGAAGACTCGAACTTCCACGACCGTAAGGTCACCAGCACCTGAAGCTGGCGTGTC
>NZ_RCOD01000082.1:52093-62233 GCF_004307505.1 Pseudomonas sp. Sample_11 | reverse complement strand
CCCTGTTACCGCCGTGAAAGGGCGGTGTCCTAGGCCACTAGACGAAGGGGACACACTACAACATTCACTCCCTGCCGCGTTTCGCTGTGTGCTTTACGCTGCAAGTGGCGCGCATTCTATGGATGGATTGAGGGGTCGTCAACCCCCTGATATAAATTTATTTAAATCAATGACTTCGACCTGGATTACGGGCCGCGTAGGGCTTTTCCGTCGTCCGAAACCTGACGCCTATATTCCGCCACTCGCCAAGACGTTATAGTCACCGCACAGTGATGGCAATCTGCACATCAAGCGCCAGCATTCATCTATACAGCTGGCGGCCGATACAGATTGCAGCAGCCGATCAAACCCGTCGAGCGGCGCTAGGCGCCTAAATGCCCAGCCACTACACTCGCATGCGAACCCTATAAAGAGGTCTTACCGGTGACACCACTCATGATCACCCTGCTAGTCGTAGCCGGGATCGCAATTCTGATCGCCATTGGCTACATGAACCATGTGGTGGAAAACAACAAACTGGAGAAGGCCCGCACCAAGGTCGAACTCAACGACCGCCTGCGCCGCTGCGGCGAACTGACCGAAACCTTCCCCGGCCAGTTCATGACCCCGGCGCTCAAGTTGCTGCTGACCCGCCTGGAACTCAACGTCTGCCAGCGCCTGCTCAATCTGGAAAAGACCAGCGCAACCACCAAGGCCCGCATCACCGAACTCAGCGCCCTCGTTGCCCAGGGCGAATCGATCCCGGTGAACAACCCGCCCGCGCCGATCCTGACCGAAGCCAAAGCCAAAGACGTGCGCTTCCTCCTCGAAGCCCTGCACGGCCAGATCACCCGCGCCGCCCACGACGGCTTCCTGCCACCCAACGAAGCCAAACAATGGATTCGCGAAGTGCGCCACATTCTCGTGCTGCTGCACATCGAATTCTTCAACAACCTCGGCCAACAGTCCCTGCAACAAAACCAACCCGGCCAGGCCCGCCTCGCCTTCGAACGCGGCGTGCAATATCTGCGCAAACAGCAGGACCCGCAGATGTACGCGGAGCAACTGCAATACCTGGAAAAACTCCTCGCCCGAGCGAATGCCCAGGTCATGGACAAGATTGCCCCGGTAGAAGGTGAAGAAAACCAACTGACTGCCGGTTTGAAGGATGTCGAAGCCGATGCGGACTGGAAGAAGAAAGTGATTTACGACTAAGGTGCGAATACTGGTAAAGAAGCCACCATTACAGGTGGCTTTTTTGTGGCCGACTTGAAAGAGGTGTGAGTTGAAGACCGCTTTCGCGAGCAGGCTCGCTCCCACATTGGGAAGCAGTGTTCTCATGTAAAAATCGGTCGGGTGTCAGGCCGCCTTCGCTGGCAAGCCAGCTCCCACAGAACAGCAAAAGCAAAACCGGGCCATCCCCACGCGGCGAGGCCGAGAGCCTGGCCGGCCCGAAGGCCGCCAAGACTCAAAGCCGAAAATGCCCAACCATCGAGCGCAACTCACCGCCCAACTGCGCCAGCTCAACACTCGAAGCCGCATTCCCGCGCATGGCCACGGAAGAGTGATCCGCGCTCGCACGAATCTGCGTAACACTGCGATTGATCTCCTCCGCCACCGAACTCTGCTCCTCCGCCGCCGCCGCGATCTGCTGATTCATCTGCTGAATCAACGACACCGCCGCGGCAATACTCCCCAGCGCACTTTCGGTCTGCAACGCATCACTGACCGCCAGTTTGACCAACTCGCCACTGCTGCGAATCTGCTGCACCGACGACTGCGCCGCCGCGCGCAGAGCACTGACCAAGCGCTCGATCTCCTCGGTCGATTGCTGCGTGCGCCGCGCCAGTGCACGCACTTCATCGGCCACCACCGCGAATCCCCTGCCCTGCTCGCCGGCCCGCGCCGCTTCGATCGCCGCGTTCAGCGCCAACAGATTGGTCTGCTCGGCCACGCTCTTGATCACCTCCAGCACCGTGCCGATATTCTGAATCTCGGCGCTGAGGCTCTCGATGCTGGAACTGGCCGAAGTCGCCGAATCCGCCAACTGCTCGATCCGCGCCATGCTCTGGCGCACCACCTGCTGGCCGCTCTCGACCTTGTCATCCGCCGTCTGCGCCGCCAGCGCCGCCTCTTCGGCATTGCGCGCGACGTCATGCACGGTGGCGGTCATCTGGTTCATGGCGGTGGCGACCTGCTCGGTTTCCTCCTTCTGGCTGTTGACCTCCAGATTGGTCTGCTCGGTCACCGCCGACAGCGATTGCGCGGAACCGGCCAAGCGCTCGATACCGGCCTGCAAGCCGCTGACAATCGTGCCGAGGCCGGCAGCCATCTGCTGCATCGCCAACATCAGCTGACCCATTTCATCGCGGCGCGTCACCTCGACCTTCGCCGTCAGATCACCCGCAGCAATCTGCTGCGCCACACGAATGACACTGCGCAGCGGCGCCACGATCAGGCGCGTGATCACCCACGCGGCGAGCAATCCGACCAACAAGGCCAGCGCCGAAGAGCCAATGATCAACACCGTGTTCTTTTTCAGCTCCGCCTGCATCGAAGCATCTTCGGCGACATAGGCCTGATTGACCCGGTCCACCACCTGCGCCGCGCGCTGATGCAGTTGGTCATAAACCGTTTTTTCTTGCGCCAGCAAACCGGTGTATTCAGCCAGTTTCTCGTTGAATCCGGCGATATGCCCCGACACTTCGTTGAGCACCGTCAGATAGCCCTCGTCCTTGACCGTGGTTTTCAGCGCCTCGGCCTGCTCCTGAGCCTGCGCGGCCTGCTCGATGTTGCCTTGGCCAGCATTGTCGGCATCGCCCTTGCGGCTCTGATCCAGACGCACCCGCGCTTCGTTCATCGCTTGCAGCATCAGTCGCGAGACCTGACTGACCTGATTCGCCTGTTCGATGAACTGCGCGCCGTCCTTGCCCTCGGTGTCTTTCAACGTATAAGCGCCATCATCGGCCAGCCCGCTCTGCAACACGTCGAGGTTATTGGCCACGCTGGACACCGACCAACTGGCCATCTCCAGCGCAAGGTCCTTGGCCTGGCTCAGCGAGACGAACTCATCGAACGCCTTGCGATACGCGCCCAGGGCTTGCTCGACATCGCTCATCACCGGCACATTGGCCGGGGAATGTGCCTTGAGCTCGCCGGCAAGGACGATCAGCTCATCGACGCCTTCGCGCAAGGCATCGGCGGTCTTCGGATTGCCGCGCAGGGCGTACTCCTGCTCGAGCAGGCGCACCTTGAGCAGGCCGCTGTTGAGCGCGGACATCTGCTTCAAGCCGTCGAAACGCAGGCTGATGGTTTGCAGAGACCAGACGCCGATCGCCGCCACCAATGCAGTCAGCAGCAAGACCAGCACAAATCCGATACCCAGTTTTTTCGCCATACCGAGGTTGGCAAAACGTCCTTGCACGGCCGAAATCATTGCGCGTAGTCCCCTGCCAAAGTCTGTGAACGAAGATTCGCAACGGGCTCGAACCAGCACAAGACTCTGGCGTCGGAATAATGGCAAAAAGCTACGCCCGCGTCGTTTTCAGAATGCTGGAGGTCGATCCGCGCAAGTATTGCGAAAAAACTGCCGAGCCCGCGGGTCGCAGGCACAGGCCACATTGATGCGCTGCCAGTCACCGCACTCACCGCTGGGACTGAAGGCGTCCGCTGCTGATAACTCCAGCCCGCAACGCTGGGCCTGCCTGCGCACCGACGTCTGGTCGCGCAAGCGCGCCCGCGCCCAGATAAACAACCCGCCAACCGGCTTGCCGAACACTTCCCACTCGGCATCTTCCAGGGCCTGCAAGGCCGCCGCGCGATCGGCATTCAAGCGCTGGCGCTGGCGCTGCACCAATTTGCGATACGCACCGGTCGCCATCAGCCTGGCCAGCACCGCCTCGGCCAGCCTCGAACAGCCCAGGCCGCTGATCATCTTGACCTCGGCCAGGCGCTTCAGCAGTTCGCTGTCAGCCAGAACAAAGCCGACCCGCAACGAACTGCTCAGGGTCTTGGAGAAGCTGCCGACATAAATGACCCGGCCGCCATGGTCCAGCCCCGCCAACCGCGTACCGCTGCCGGTGTGCAGATCAGCGTAGACGTCATCTTCGATCACGCGCAGGTCGTAGGTCTTGCTCAATTGCACAATGCGCTGGGCGACGGCAGGCGTCAGGCAACTGCCAGTGGGATTGTGGTGATGGCTGCCGATGAACAAGGCAGCGGGACGAAACTGACGCAGCACTGACTCGAGCATGTCGATGTCCGGCCCGCTCGGTGTCCGACGCACTTCGAGCATCTGTACGCCGTGCAGGCGCAGCAGGTCAAACAACGGTGCATAACCAGGCGTTTCCACCACCACGCAGTCGCCGGCCTTGAACAGGGTGCGCACGATCAGATCGAGCGCATGACTGGCACCGCTGGTGCTCATCAGCCGGGTATTGCAAGCGTCGATGTTCAGCAGTTTGAGACGCTTGGCAATTTGCTCGCGCAACGCTGGCAGGCCCAGCGGCGAGCTGTAGTTGAACAGGCTGGCCATGTCGGTGCGCGCCACCTCGCGCAGCGCATAGCTGAGGTCGTCGGGCTCACGCCAGCTCGGCGGCAAGCCTCCTTGCCCCAAAATCAAGCGGCCCGTCGAAGCGCTCACCTCATCGCACCACGCATGGCGGCCCTCGAACACTGCCAGTTCCGAGTCCGTTTCGCGCAACGGCGGCGAGGCCGCGACGATGAATCCCGCGCCCTGACGCGCAGTCAACACACCTTGCGAAACCAGGCGCTCGCAGGCTTCGACGACACACGACTGGCTGAGCAGATTACCCCGGGCGATTTGCCGTACGGAGGGCAACCGGGTGGCAGGCGGGATGCCGCTTTGCACAATCCAGTCAGTCATTCCGTCGACGATCTGCTGCACGACCGGCACCATTGCCTGTCGGTCAATTCTCAGTTCCATGAGCTCGCAAACTCCTGTCAGTTTTGCTGGCAGCAGTAAATCACAGCCGCGCCGCCGAGGCTGTGCGACAACGCCGCCAAATGCGGCAGTTCTAACGGTTTGATACACATTGTTTAACGGTATTCACAGGGACCGACCGCGAGGTACAAAAAAACCCGCACGCAGGCGGGTTCTTTGTATTTCGGCAACTTTCAGAACGCTGTCACGCCGCCGTCCACCGCCAATGAGTGCCCAGTGGTGAACGCTGCGCCATCGCTGCACAGATACAGCACCGCGCTGGCGATTTCCTCGACCTTGCCAATGCGCCCGACCGGGTGCATGGCGTTGGCGAATTCGGCCTTCTTCGGGTCGGCTTCGTAGGCACGGCGGAACATGTCCGTATCGATCACTGCCGGGCACACTGCGTTGACGCGGATTTTCTTTTTCGCGTATTCGATCGCCGCCGACTTGGTCAGGCCGATCACCGCATGTTTCGACGCCGCATAGATGCTCATTTTCGGCGCTGCGCCCAGCCCGGCTACCGACGCCGTGTTGACGATCGCGCCACCGCCCTGCGCCAACAGCAACGGCAACTGATACTTCATGCACAGCCAGACGCCTTTGACGTTGACGCCCATGATCGCGTCGAACTCGTCCAGCGTACCGTCGGCCAGTTTGCCCTTCTCGATTTCGATCCCGGCGTTGTTGAAGGCATAGTCGAGACGACCGTAGGTATTGATCACCTCATCCATCAGATTTTTTACGTCGCTTTCCACTGTCACGTCGCAGCGCACGAAGGACGCTTCGCCACCGGCGGTACGAATCAGCGCCACCGTGCCTTCGCCTCCAGCCGCGTCGAGGTCAGCCACCACCACTTTCAGGCCTTCGGCGGCAAACGCCAGGGCTGTCGCGCGACCGATGCCGTAGGCGGCTCCCGTGATTACAACCACCTGACCGGAAAACGTCATGCTCATGGCTATGTCCTCGAATGCAAAAAAATGGGAGATGTTGGCGTCGCAGCATAGCCAAGGGCAGCGAAAGCACGTCAGCACTATGCAATCGCTGTTTACCGGCGCATGCGCCGCAGTGATGAAACCCGCCCCGTAACCATCACTGCACTGGATCGACTCGCATTCGCCGTATCAGCCAACCTTGCGACATCGCCGTTGAAGAGCTATCAACAAGGCTTCATTCCATTCGAGTGCCTGTCATGACCAACCAGACCAATCGCCAGTTCCTGCTCGCCAAACGCCCGGTGGGCGCCGCGACCCGCGAGACTTTCACTTACCAGGAAGTACCGGTCGGCGAGCCACAGGCGGGACAGATTCTGGTGAAAAACGAATACCTGTCCCTCGACCCGGCCATGCGCGGCTGGATGAACGAAGGCAAGTCCTACATCCCGCCGGTCGGTCTCGGTGAGGTCATGCGCGCACTGGGCGTGGGAAAAGTCATCGCTTCGAACAATCCTGGCTTCGCCGTCGGCGATTACGTCAATGGCGCCCTCGGTGTGCAGGATTATTTCCTCGGCGAGCCGCGCGGTTTCTACAAGGTCGACCCGAAACTCGCGCCATTGCCACGTTATCTGTCTGCACTGGGCATGACCGGCATGACCGCCTACTTCGCCCTGCTCGACGTCGGCGCACCGAAAGCCGGTGACACCGTGGTGCTGTCCGGCGCCGCAGGTGCGGTGGGCAGCGTGGCCGGACAGATCGCCAAAATCAAAGGCTGCCGCGTCGTTGGCATTGCCGGCGGGGCCGACAAGTGCAAATTCCTCATCGACGAATTGGGCTTCGACGGCGCCATCGATTACAAGGCCGAAGACGTCGTGGCCGGACTGAAGCGCGAATGTCCGAAAGGCGTGGACGTGTACTTCGATAACGTCGGTGGCGACATTCTCGACGCGGTGCTGAGCCGCTTGAACATGAAAGCGCGGGTGGTGATCTGCGGCGCGATCAGCCAGTACAACAATAAAGAAGCGGTCAAAGGCCCGGCCAATTACCTGTCACTGCTGGTCAATCGCGCGCGGATGGAAGGTTTTGTGGTGATGGACTACGCCGCGCAGTTCGCCAGCGCCGCGCAGGAGATGGCCGGCTGGATGGCCAACGGGCAGCTCAAGAGCAAGGAAGATGTGGTTGATGGGCTGGAGACGTTCCCGGAGACGCTGATGAAACTGTTCAACGGCGAGAACTTTGGCAAGTTGGTGTTGAAGGTTTAAGGCCAGCCTGAAACCAATGTGGGAGCGAGCCCGCTCGCGAAAGCGGAGGATCAGTCGGTAATGACGCCGACTGACACTCCCTCTTCGCGAGCAGGCTCGCTCCCACAGTTGGATCTTCAATAAGCTTTAGGCAATTTCGGCTACGACTGCGGCCAACGCCTGCGCCGGATCTGCCGCCTGGCTGATCGGACGGCCGATCACCAGATAATCGGAACCGGCATCCAGCGCCTGACGCGGGGTCAGAATGCGCCGTTGGTCGTCCTGCGCGCTGCCCGCCGGGCGAATCCCCGGCGTCACCAGTTGCAGCGACGGGTGCGCGGCTTTCAGCGCCGACGCTTCCAGCGCCGAACACACCAGACCGTCCATCCCGGCCTTCTCGGCCAGCGCCGCCAGACGCAGCACTTGTTCCTGCGGCTCGATATCCAGACCAATACCGGCCAGATCCTCGCGCTCCATACTGGTCAGCACGGTCACGCCGATCAGCAACGGTTGCGGACCACTGCGCTTGTCCAGCTCTTCGCGGCAGGCGGCCATCATGCGCAGGCCACCGGAGCAGTGCACATTGACCATCCACACACCCATCTCGGCAGCGGCTTTCACGGCCATCGCGGTGGTGTTGGGGATATCGTGGAATTTCAGGTCCAGAAACACTTCAAAACCCTTGTCACGCAGGGTGCCGACGATTTCCGCCGCGCAGCTGGTGAACAGTTCCTTACCCACTTTGACCCGGCACAGTTTCGGGTCCAACTGGTCGGCCAGCTTCAGTGCGGCGTCACGGGTGGGGAAATCCAGGGCGACGATGATAGGAGTCTGGCAGGCGGACATGGATGGGCTCTCAGGCTGGTCGAAAACGGCGCGCATTGTAGCGGAACCGGCGGCGGCGCGGCACCCGATGATCGGTAAATCGTCGCGCTGGCGGTTATCAGCTTAGCCCGCACGGCTATTGTGTCGACTCCGATACACAGCCGACACGCCGGCAACACGCACCCGGGTTAGCCTCGCCCGGCGCAACACGTCCTTACAACAGCACTTCCCGCCTCCCGGCCGGACGCCTATGCTGAAACCACCCCTGGCAGTGAACAGCCCCATGCACACCACCCCGACAACCGTGACGGATGAAAGCAAAGACGACAAGCGCTGGAGCATCCGCGCGCTGATCGTCGATGATGACGTGCCGATCCGCGAGCTGATGATCGATTACCTCGCCCGTTTCAACATTCACGCCAGCGGCGTCACCGACGGCGCGGCGATGCGCCAGGCGCTGCAGGGCGAACATTTCGACGTCATCGTCCTCGACCTGATGCTGCCCGGCGAAGACGGTCTGTCGCTGTGCCGCTGGCTGCGCGCCGAATCGGACATCCCGATCCTGATGCTCACCGCCCGCTGCGAACCCACCGACCGCATCATCGGCCTGGAACTGGGCGCCGACGATTACATGGCCAAGCCGTTCGAACCGCGCGAACTGGTCGCCCGCATCCAGACCATCCTGCGCCGCGTGCGCGACGACCGCAGCGAACAGCGCGCCAACATTCGCTTCGACAACTGGCGCCTGAACAGCGTCCTGCGCCAAGTGGTCGCCGACAATGGCCTGGTAGTGCCGTTGTCCAACGCCGAATTCCGCCTGCTCTGGGTCTTCATCGAACGCCCGCGCCGCGTGCTCAGCCGCGAACAACTGCTCGACGCCGCTCGCGGTCGCTCGATCGAAGCCTTCGACCGCAGCATCGACCTGCTGGTCTCGCGCCTGCGACAAAAACTCGGCGACGACCCGAAAGCCCCGCAACTGATCAAGACCGTGCGCGGCGAGGGTTACCTGTTCGACGCGCGGGACATCGGCTGATGAAGGCGCGCTTGGACACCCTGTTCGGTCGCCTGTTCGGGGTGCTGTTCGCGGCGATTGTCCTGGCGCACCTGCTGGCCTTCGCCTGGTTCAGACTCTACGGCCCTCCTCCGCCCCCACCACCGCCAGAGTTCTCAACGAACATCGACGGCCAACCGCCGCTGCACAACACCGCTTACCCACCGAGGCAAACACGCCCCTGGTTCGGTGGCCCGGTGGTACCGCTGACCTTTCAGTTCATCACTCTGATGATTGCCGCCTGGTACGGCGCCAAGCTGCTCAGCCGGCCGATCCAGCGCCTGAGCGACGCCGCCGAGCGCCTGAGCGAAGACCTCGACAGCGACCCCCTCGACGAATCCGGCCCGCGCGAAGCCCGGCAAGCGGCGCACACTTTCAACCTCATGCAACGGCGCATCCGCGAACAGGTCCAGCAACGCGCGCGCATGCTCGGCGCCGTCTCCCACGACCTGCGCACGCCACTGTCACGCCTGAAACTGCGTCTGGAAAACATCAGCGACGACAAGCTGCAAAGCCAGATGCGCCAGGATCTGGACGACATGATCGGCATGCTCGACGCCACCCTCACCTATCTGCACGAACAACGCACCAGCGAAGCCTTGCAGTTGCTGGACGTGCAGGCGCTGGTCGAATCGCTGTGCGAGAACGCCCAGGACCAGGGCGCCGATGTACAGGTCAGCGGCCACTGCGCGCCTTTGCCAGTACAACCGATGGCGCTGCGCTCGTGCATCAACAACCTGCTGGACAACGCGCTGCGTTACGCCGGACAGGCGCGGATTGAACTGCTGGAACAGCGTGAGGAATTGCTGATTCGGGTGATTGATCACGGGCCGGGTATTGCTGAAGACCAGCGGGAAGCCGTGTTTGAACCGTTCTACCGACTGGAAGGATCGCGCAACCGCAACTCCGGCGGCGTAGGACTGGGCATGACCATCGCCCGCGAAGCCGCGCAGCGGCTGGGTGGGGGGTTGGATCTGGAAGAAACACCGGGTGGCGGGCTGACCGCCGTTGTCCGGTTGCCACGGGGCTGAGGCTCAGCCGACTTGAAGTGTGAGCGAGCCTGCTCGCGAAAGCGTCTGATGATTCAATGCATCTGTTGAATGTATCGGCCTCTTCGCGAGCAAGCTCGCTCCCACAATGAAACTGAGTGTATTCGGTAGATATTGG
>NZ_RCOD01000082.1:0-52083 GCF_004307505.1 Pseudomonas sp. Sample_11 | reverse complement strand
CTTCGCGAGCAAGCTCGCTCCCACAATGAAACTGAGTGTATTCGGTAGATATTGGTTGGATGTGGGGGCGCTATCGCTGGCAAGCCAGCTCCCACAGGGATCGTGTGGTTTCAGAGAGAGATGGGTTGGCTGTCAGGCCGCCTTCGCGAGCAAGCTCGCTCCCACAATGAAACTGAGTGTATTCGGTAGATATTGGTTGGATGTGGGGGCGCTATCGCTGGCAAGCCAGCTCCCACAGGGATCGAGTGGTTTCAGAGAGATATGGGTGGCTGCCAGGCCGCATTCGCGAGCAGGCTCGCTCCCACAAAATCAAAATCAAAATCAAAAGCAAAAGCAAAAGCAAAGCAGCGCAGCTGCCCGCGGCGAAGCCGCCCCACTCAACAATGAGCGCAAGCTCGAGTGCTTTTGATCTACGGGCGACGTCGGAAGGCTGAGCGGAGGGATTGATCCGGGCGTGGGAGCGCAGCGACCGTCTGGCGCAGCCAGACACAGCGGAAGGAGGTGCAGCGAAGCAAACCGTAGCCGCTGCGCCCGGATCGATCCCGCAGCGAAGGAACCCGAGCCTGCGAGGGCCGAACGCAGGAGCAAAGCGTTTTGGTTACTTTTGGGCGTCTGCAAAAGTGACCCGCTGTAAGAGCGGAACCGCCAGCCGCAACACCCGCAGAAACGGATATACACCCAAAACCCCAAGAGCATGGTCGGCCCAAAGGCCGCCAAGCCCCCCCTAGACCCGAGCCTGACTCTTACTCCAATCCGTCAACAAACTGTAAGCCACCGCCAACAAAGTAGGCCCAATAAACAACCCGATAAAGCCAAAGGCAATCAACCCGCCAAACACCCCGAGCAACACAATCACCAACGGCAGATTGCCACCACGGCTGATCAGATACGGCTTGAGCACATTGTCCACGCCACTGATGATGAACGTCCCCCAGATCCCGAGAAAGATCGCCATCCCGTACTCCCCCTTCCACACCAGCCAAGCCGTAGCCGGCACCCACACCAGCGGTGGCCCCATCGGAATCAGACTCAGCATAAACGTGACGATCCCCAGCACCAGCGCCCCCGGCACCCCGGCAATCAAAAAGCCGATCAACGCCAGCACCGCCTGCGCCGCCGCCGTACCAATCACGCCGTTGACCACCCGCTGCACCGTGCCCGCCACCAATTCGATGTAATAACCGGCACGATCGCCAATCAAGCGCTGCAGCAGACTGTGCACAAACGCCGCCAGTCGTGGCCCGTCACGGTAGAAAAAGAACACGAACACCAGGCTCAGCGTCAGCTCGAGAATCCCGCCGCCGATCTGCGCACTGCGCGCCAGCAGCCAGTTACCGACCTGGCCCAGATACGGCTTGATCGAGACCATCAACGCCGCGCCCTGCTGATCGATGCTGTCCCACATCGCCACCAGTCGCTCACCAACCAAAGGCACGCTGCCAAGCCAGGTGGGCGCTTCCGGCAAGCCGTCGACCTGCACATCCTTGATGAATGCCGTGGCATCGCGCACATGATCGGCAAGATTGAAGCCCAGCCACACCAGCGGCGCCGCCACCAGCAACATCCAGCCCAGTGTCAGGATCAACGCGGCCAGCGATTCGCGGCCATTGAGCGCGCGGGTCAACAAACGCATCAGCGGCCAACTGGCGAACGCCAGCACCGCGCCCCAGAACAGCGCCGACCAAAACGGCGCCATCACCCACAGGCTGGCACCGAATAACACCAGCAGCAGAATCTGCACCAGCAGGCGATCGTTATTGAGCATGGGAAGTCTCGGCAAAGTCAGTCAGCGAAAGAGTAGGCGAACACTGCGTGCATGCTCGCCCGGCACAGCTTATCGCAACAGGTCGATGCGCAGGCCAGAGCCTTCGAGATTGCCGGTCTCCAGACGCGCCGCCCGTACGCCCTGAGTGATCAACGCCTGGCGCCAGGCTTCGGCCTTGGGCCCGGAAACCGTGACCCGCAAGGTCGTGTCGAGATTCAGGCCACGGGAAATCAGGCGCAGCCAGGTGGCATCCGGCTCATCAGCGAGTTTCGGGAAATCCAGCTCGCCGGTGCTTTTCAACTGGCGCAGCAGGGTCGCCGAGGTCGGCAGCAGTTCGCCCAACGGCGCAGTCGCCTCGAACTGTTCGACATGCAGATAGGCTTTGCGATTGCCGCGAGTGATGCTGTAAAGCGCCACCAGCGTGTTGTCCTTTGGCGCCGCCAGCCGGAGCAACAGATAAGCCTGTTGCTCGTCAGCGCCATACAGCTTGGCGTTGCCGAACACTTCGTTGGCCCACAGGCTGCTTTCGCCGCAATCGCGGGCCTGGCACCAGAACAGCAACTCGGCGTCCTGCTGTTGCAGGGCTTCGCGGGCGGCGGTAAAGGCTTCGGTGGCGGAATGTTCCGGCGGCAACTCGTAGGTTACCGAGGTGGTCTGGCCGCGGGCGGTGACCTGGCCGTCGAAGCGCAACTGGCCGCTGATCTTGCGGATCGAACCCAGCGGGTAGATGCGCTCCAGCTCGGCCGCCGGGCGATAGTCGACGATCTGTGCGTCGGCCAGACGCGGCACGATTTGCAGATCCTGGCTGCCCGGCACATCGGCAGCGAAGGACAAGGAGCTGAAGCAGCACAGCGCGAAAAGACTGAGTGGCCGCATAGTCAGGCTCACCGGACGGTCATGGCTGGGCGGGTCGGGGTCGCAGCGGTATAGAAATCCATCAAGTTTGTCTCCTGTTTCAACCCGCCCAGCCTCGGCAGTTGCCGGTAGCAAGTCAAGGCATGGCGAAGAAGCGATTGAAACATTCTGCTACAAGACCTGCGCCAGCCTCGTCATTCAGGTGCAGATGATGCCCGCCCGGCAACTGTTCGTGACCGAAGGGTAGACGCTGCAGCAACTCAGGATGCCTGGCCAGCATGCCATCCGCCGCGACTACCAGATGCGCCGGGCAACTGACGCGCGAGGCAAACGCCATTGCCTGTTCTTCCGTCAGGCGCAGCGGCGATGGCAGGGTCAGGCGATTGTCGGTGCGCCAGGTGTAACCGCCGGGCACCGGCATCAAACCGCGCTGGGCCAACAGTTCGGCGGCCTCGCGACTGACTGCCACCAGGCCTTTCATCCGCGCCTCGATGGCACGCTCAAGGGTGGTATAGACCGGTTTGCGCTTTTCGCGCAGATCAAGTTGCGCCTGTAGGGCCATGCCCATGCGCTCGGCGGCGTTTTCGCCTTTGTCTGTCGGAGGAATCACGCCATCGATGAGCGCCAGATGGCTGATGCGTTCAGGCAGCGAACCGGCCAGCACCATCGAGACAATCGCGCCCATCGAATGCCCGAGCAGGCCGAAACGCTTCCAGCCCAACTGCTCGGCGACTTGCAGCACATCATGGGCGTAGTCCCACAGGGCATAACCGGCGCCGCTTGGCCGATGAGCGGAATGACCGTGGCCGGCCATGTCCAGCGCGACGATACGCAAACCGTGGAGCTTCGGCGCCAGCCGGGCGAAGCTGTTGGCGTTGTCGAGCCAGCCGTGCAACGCGATCACCGGCAGGCCGTCCTCGGGGCCGAACATATGCGCGGCCAATTCGATGTGCGGCAGGTTCAGGCGCACTTCTTCGCAGGTCGCGCTCATGCGCAATCCTTGTTCTGCCGCTGTTCCCAGCGCATGAACAGATTCTTGAGCAGCCGAGCCGTGTCCTGCGGGCGCTCCAGCGGGAACATGTGCCCGCCGGGCATGCTCAACGCCTCGCCCTGGGGCAGGCGCGAGACGAAACGTGTGTGATGGCGCATGACCACGCGGCTCTTGTGCCCGCGCACGATGGCCAGCGGCACCTGCAACTGGCGGGTGCGCCCCGGACTGGTGTGCGGCACGCCGCGATAAATGCTGATTTCCGTGGCCGGGTCGAAACGCAGACGCAGCTTGTCGTCGACCTGATGCAAACCGTGTTGCAGGTAGGCATCGAAGCATTCCGGATCGAAGCCGCGAAACAGGGTTTTGCCGGAAAAGTAATTGCGTGCACTGTCGAGATCGGCGAATTCTTCACGGCGTCCGAGGGTGCGCCCGGCGGGAGTCAGCCGGTCGATGAAACCAAAGCGCTTGGCCGCGCGAATCACCCACTGATCGGTGCGGGTCAGCACCGGTGAGTCGAGCATCACCACGCCGCGATACAGCTCGGGACAGCGCAACGCCGCGTGCAAGTGCAGCAGACCGCCAAAGGAGTGGCCGACGCCCCATACCGGCTGCTCCTGCTGCTCGAGGTGATGGATCAGTTCATCGACCAGGTTGTACCAGTTGTCGTCTGCCGGAAAA
The DNA here is from genome assembly GCF_004307505.1 of Pseudomonas sp. Sample_11. Classification (NCBI taxonomy): domain Bacteria; kingdom Pseudomonadati; phylum Pseudomonadota; class Gammaproteobacteria; order Pseudomonadales; family Pseudomonadaceae; genus Pseudomonas; species Pseudomonas sp. Sample_11. The sequence goes on along the minus strand of NZ_RCOD01000082.1, from coordinate 47,794 downwards.
CGCGGGTCATGGGCGTGCTGCTCCAGATGCACGACCCGATACTCCGGCGCCAGCGCCGCGAACAACTTGCCATAGGTCCCCGAAGGGAAGCCGTTGGCGTGGGCGAAAAAGATCGGTTGCGACATGCGGGCAAATCCATGAGCGGGAATCGTGGCGTTGATTGTCCGCAAGAGCCGGCGCCACAGCAATGACCATAACTGCCAGAAATGGTGGTGGAGACGCTTCGCAAGCAAAAGACCACAACACCGAAGGCTGCGATCTTTTGATCTACAACCTGTCAGCGCAGCGGCGGCTGTTCCCCCAGCGGCACCACCGCCATGGTCAGGCGCGATACGCAACTGGCCTTGCCTTCGTCGCTGGTCAAACGGATGTCCCAGACATGCGTGGTGCGCCCGATATGAATCGGCGTGGCCACCGCCGTCACCCGCCCACTGCGCAAACCGCGCAAGTGATTGGCGTTGATCTCCAGGCCGACGCAATAGAATTTACTGGCATCGATGCACAGATAACTGGCCATCGAACCCACGGTTTCCGCCAGCACCACCGATGCGCCGCCATGCAGCAGGCCGTAAGGCTGGTGGGTGCGATGGTCGATGACCATGCTCGCGGTCAGCGACTGTTCGTCGAAGGCTTCGAAGCGAATATCCAGCACTTCGCCAATGGTGTTCTTCTGGATCGCATTCAGCTGTTCGATGTCGGGAGTAGTACGCCACAAGCTCATCGCAGACTTCCTTTGTTGTTGTAATCGATGCTCAATCCTGCCACAGCACCGCCTCGCTGCGCGCGCTCCATTCTTCGAAGCGCGGCCCGTAGCGATCCTCGATGACGTTGCGTTTGATTTTCAGGGTCGGCGTGAGGAAGCCGTTGTCTACCGCCCAGTTGTCCTTGACCACCACCAGCCGGTGCAGGCGTTCGTGCTTGTCGAGGGCGGCGTTGACCTCCTCCAGCAGCTTTTCCAGGCTCGCGTGCAGACTGGCACGAGGCTCTTGCTGATTGACGGTGGACAGCACGCACAACCCCAGCGGTGCACTCAGGCCATCGCCGACCACGCACACTTGTTCGATGCGTGAATGCACCGCCAGGCGGTTTTCGATCGGCGCCGGCGCGACGTATTTGCCCTTGCTGGTCTTGAAGATTTCCTTGAGTCGCCCGGTCAGGCGCAGGCGCCCTTCGCTGTCCTGCTCACCCTTGTCGCCGGTGCGCAGAAAACCGTCTGCGGTGAGCGTCTCGGCAGTTTTCTGCGGTTCCTTGAAATAGCCGAGCATGTTGGCCTGGCTGCGCACCTGCACTTCGCCGGACTCATCGATGCGCACCTCGACTTCAGGGCACGGCTGGCCAATCCAGCCTTGCTTGTATCGCCCCGGCAGGCAGATATGCGAATAACCGCAGCCCTCGGTCATGCCGTAGACCTCCAGCACATCGAGGCCAAGTTTCTGATACCAGGCGAGCAAGGTCTGCGGCACCGGCGCGGCGCCCGACAACGCCACGCGCAAGGCATCCAGGCCGAGCCCGGCCAGCACTTTGTGCCCGACCCGCTTGCCGATGAAGGGCAGCCCAAGGAGGAAGTCCAGACGCTGCGCCGGGATCTTGCTGTATACGCCCATCTGGAACTTGGTCCAGATACGCGGCACGCCAAACATTGCCGTCGGCCGCGCGCGTTGCAGATCGGTGATGAAAGTCTCGAGGCTTTCGGCGAAGAACACGGTCTGGCCGGTATAGATCGAGGCCAGCTCGACAAACATGCGCTCGGCAACGTGGCACAGCGGCAAATACGACAGCAGCCGATCGTTCTCGTTGAGCCCGAACAGCTGCGTGCCGCGACTGGTGGCGAAACCAAGATTGGCGAAACTGTGCATCACGCCTTTGGGCAGGCCGGTAGTACCGGAGGTGTAGATGATTGTCGCCAATTGCTCGGCGGCGGGACGTGGATCGTCCTGGATTGGCGAACAGCTCTGCAGGTCCGCCCAGCTGTAATCGAACTCGCCTGGCGGATGCAGTGGCAGGCTGATGGTCGGCAGGCCCGCCGGCACGCCCTGCGACATGCCTGCCCAGTCATCCAGTTTGCCGATAAACGCCAGCGCACTTTCCGAGTGAGTCAGCACTTGCGCAACGGATTCAGCGGTGAGATTGGGGTACAGCGGCACCGACACATGTCCGGCCATCCAGATCGCCAGGTCGGCGATGATCCAGTGCGCGCAGTTTTTCGAGATCAGCGCAATGTGGCTGCCGGGCGGCAGCTCCCGCGCGCGCAACCAGTGCGCGGCGCAGCGGGCCTGATGGCCGACATCGGCCCACGTCAGCGTCTCCACCTGACCACCGCCGATGGGCTGCACCAGAAAGCGCTGGCGCGGGTGCCGGGCTTCCCGTTCGTAGAACACGTCCAGCGGCAAACGGAAGGCGGCAGACATGCGACTCGCTCCTGTTTTTTTGGTCTGGAGCAAGCGTAGTCAACCAAGCAAGTGCTTGGTTGAATTTTTTACCAAAAGAAACAAGATCAAAAGATCGCAGCCTTCGGCAGCTCCTACAGAGGAATGCATTCCAAGGAGCTGCCGAAGGCTCGGGCCGCGATCGGACGATCTTTGCTTTTAAGGGTGCTTGAGGCTATTGAGCTTCATCGAGCCAATCAGCAGCTCGCTGTGCTCAAGCTCCGCCAGCCCCGCTGTACTGACCTTCTCCGACGGATGCCCGGCGCCGTGTTGCAGATAGCTGAGCAGATTGCCCACCAGCGGGTTGTGGCTGACCAGCAGCACATTGCTCACCGCGACCAATTGCTCGGCGACCTTGTCCGGATCGCTCTCCGGCGTCAGCCACTCGACCGTACGGATCTCCGGCTCGAAACCCAGCGCCTCGCGCACGATTTGCGCGGTCTGCTGCGCGCGCAGATAAGGGCTGGCATAAATCGCCGTCAGCGGCTGGCCCATCAGATACGCCGCGCTGCGCAGGACTTCGTTACGACCATGCTCGGTCAGCTCGCGCTCGGAATCGATTTTCGAACCGTGAGGCACCGCCTCACCGTGACGCAGTACCCACAGTTTCATAGCTTGGGCTCCTCATCGCGCACCGGATGCGCGGCCGGGGCGACGGTGTGCGGCGCTTCCCCTTCCGGGGTGCGCGGCGCTGGCCAGTCGGCGAACGGCCAAGGCTTCTGGTCACTGTGGAACGTGCCGAAGCGGCCGATCTGCGCGAGGAACTGGCTGAGGCTGTCGCCGAAATTCATCAGGCTGGCGCTCGGTGCGCCGTAGATCAGGCGGTAGATCAGTTGCACCAATACCACCGCGCCGAGGATGAATTGCGCGACTTGCCAGACCAGCAGATAAACGATCATCCACAACACCCGCAGGAGGATGGATTCGTACTGGGTTTCGCTTTTCGGATCGTTCATGGCTTGCTTCCTGTCCGTGTAACAGCGGAATCAGTTGAAACCGCTGGTGGAAATAAAGTCGACGTCGGTTTTCGGCTCGGCACGCATCAGTAGACCGATCACCTGCTCCAGCGTGCGTCCTTCGAACAGGATCGCGTGCAGCCCGGCGACCAGCGGCATGTACACGCCGACTTCCTGGGACTTGGCCTTGAGCACCTTGAGGGTGTTGACCCCTTCGGCGACCTCGCCAAGACGCGACACCGCTTCGTCGAGGCTCAAGCCTTGACCGAGGGCGAAGCCGACCTGGTAGTTGCGGCTCTTGGGTGACGAACAGGTGACGATCAGATCGCCGACCCCGGCCAGACCAAGGAAGGTCATCGGGTTGGCGCCCTGATTCACCGCAAAGCGGGTCATCTCGGCCAAGGCGCGAGTGATCAGCATGCTCTTGGTGTTTTCGCCCATCTCCAGCGCCACCGCCATGCCGGCGATGATCGCGTAGACGTTCTTCAACGCCCCGCCCAGCTCGACACCGAAACGGTCGGCGCTGGCGTAGACGCGGAAGGTGCGCCCGTGCAGGGCGGCTTGCACCGCTTTGCACAGTTCTTCGTCTTCACTGGCGACCACCGTGGCGGTCAGTGCGTGCTCGGCGATTTCCCGCGCCAGGTTCGGCCCGGACAACACGCCGATACGCGCCTGCGGGGCGATCTCTTCGAGAATCTGGCTCATCAGCTTGAAGGTCTGCGCTTCGATGCCTTTGGTCAGGCTGACCAGCATCTTGCCGCTCAAACGCTCGGCGTGGGCGGCGAGTACCGTGCGCAAGGCGCTGGACGGCAGCGCGACGAAGCACAGATCGCAGGCGTCGAGGGTGGCTTGCAGGTCGGTGACGGCGGTCACGCCCGGCAGAATCTTGATGCCTTTGAGGTAACGCGGGTTTTCGCGGTTGACCCGGATGGCCTCGGCCTGCTCGGGGTCACGCATCCACTGAAGGACTTGATGGCCGTTCTCGGCCAGCAGATTGGCCACGGCGGTACCAAAACTTCCGCCTCCCAGGACCGCAATCGGGCGCTGTTCAGTCATATGCAATCCGTTAATCCATACCAGTGGCGATGCCGGGCATTATACGGGGCGACCCGATGGCGGCCAGCCCCAGCAACAATTACCGACATTTGTAGGAAGAAGACCAATAAAACCTAGGAAAATGCCTGCAACGTCACTGGAAAAGTCGCCGCCCTCGGTTAACATGCGCGCCAATTCTTCTCTCTGCAGGCTGTGTCGTGTTTTCTGGCCCTCCTCTCCCGCGCTCGCCGCTGCTCCTGGCGCTGCTGTTCAGCCCGCTGGTGCTGGCGGACGATCTGTTCGTCGACAGCCAGACGCTGCCGCAGGTGCTTACCGCCACGCGGCTGAAGCAGACGCCAGCGGAAGTGCCCGGGAGCATGACCGTTCTCGACAGCGAACTGATCAGCGCCAGCGGTGCCCGCGACATCAGCGAGCTGCTGCGGCTGGTGCCGGGAATGATGGTTGGCAGCATCAACGGCAATCAGCCGGCGGTGAACTACCACGGCACCAACGCCAGCGAAGCGCGGCGCATGCAGGTGTTGATCGATGGCCGTTCGGTGTACCGCGCCGGCCTGGCGACGGTGGACTGGAGCGATATCCCGGTAGCGATGGAAGACATTGACCGGATCGAGGTGTTTCGCGGCCCGAACACGGTCAGCTACGGGGCCAACGCGCTGATGGCGGTGATCAACATCATCACCCGCCACCCGGCCGACAGCCATGGCACGCGTTTGAAGATCACGCGCGGCCAGCGTGGCATCAACGACTTTTATGCCAGTCAGGGCACCGGTTGGGACGGCGGTGATCTGCGCCTGTCGCTGTCCGGCCAGGAAGACGACGGTTTCGACAGCGACCGCAACGGCGCCGATTATCGCGACAGTCGACGCTTGAATCGTCTGAGCCTGGCGGTCAGCCACGACCTCAATGAAGGGCAAAGCCTCGACTGGCAGCTCAACGCCAAGGACGGTAGCAATCAGCGGCCTTATACCTACCGCCCGGTGTTCTCGGGGATTACCGACGCCGGGAACAACTCCGACGTGGTGGCCAAGGATTACGCCGGTTCGGTGCGCTGGAACCTCGATATCAATCCCGAACACAGCCTTTATGTGCAAGGTTCGGCGCAGCACTGGGATCGCCAGCAAGTCTGGCGCGCCTGCGATGCCGAGGTGTCGTTCAGCCCCGAGCTGACGCAGCTGTGGCAGCTCAACCCGAATTACACCGAACGGCTGGCGCGCAACATCAACCAGTTCACCGGCCCCGGCGCGGCACCCGGCACGCCGCAGGAAATGGCGCTGGCCAATCAAGTGCTCGAGCAATGGCGCAACGGCGCCAGCCAGACCTTGTGCGGCGATATCGACCAGAGCGCCCGCGAATCGCGCTACGACCTCGAACTGCAGGACACCCTCAGCCTCTCCGACAGCCTGCGACTGGTCAGCGGCCTCAACTACCGCTACGACCGCGCCGATTCCGAGACCTATTTCAACGGCACCCTCGACGACACCACCTGGCGCGCTTTCGGCCAACTGGAATGGCGCGCCACCGAGCACTGGCTGGTGCAGGGCGGAGCGATGTTCGAAGACACGCAACTGATCGGCAGTTCGCTGACCCCGCGCTTCGCGGTCAACTACCTGATCAACCCGCGTCATGGCCTGCGCGCGGTGTACTCGGAGGCGATCCGTTCGCCGGACATGTTCGAGAACAACGTCAATTGGAGCTATCAGGTCAGCAACCTGCGACCCTCGGCCTACGGCCAGTCGTCGGCGCGCTATTTCGTCAAGACCCGTGGCCCCGGTGATCTCGATCAGGAACACATGCGCTCGCGGGAATTGGGCTACAACGGCTACTTCGCCGAACTGGGGCTGGCCGTGGACGTGAAGCTGTTCTACGACGAAATCACCGGGATGATCAGCGAGCCGCTGCGCAACAACCAGTACATCGCCAGCAACGCCAACAGCTCGCGCTTTCGTGGCACCGAAACGCAACTCGACTGGCGCCTCAGCAGCGCCGACCGCTTGCGTTTGACCTACGCCTTCGTCGACGCCGAGGCGAGCAATCCGCTGGACCAGCAGTTGACCTCGCGCAACAGCGGTTCCGCCGGTTGGCTGCGCAATTGGGGCCATGGCTGGAACAGCGCCCTCTTCTATTACGGCGACAACGCGCTCAACGGCTATCGCTTCGAACGCGTCGACACGCGCATCGCCAAACGCATCGCCATTGGCAAAGCTCAGCTGCAATTGGCCGGCGTGCTGCAACAGCGCCTCGACCATCAGCCGAATACTTTCGTCGACAATAATTACGATGAACGCCGGGTGATGTATTTCAGTGCCGAGCTGGAGTTCTAGGATGCGCACCGGCCCGTCACGGAAGACGCCCACCCTGGGCCACTGGCTGGCCGGGCTCTGCCTGTTCATGACCGCGTGGCTGCACGGCGTCGCGGTGCAAGCGGCGGATATTCTGTTGACCGGCGCCGAGGAAAGCCCCGGCGTGCAGGCCTTCGTACAAGCGCTGAGTGAACTGCGCCCGACCGACAACGTGCGGTTCCAGCCGCTGGCGAGTTTGCCGGCACCGGGCAAATTACCGGCCAGTCTGCGCTTGATCCTGCTCGATCTGCCCAGCCTCGACTGGCGCCTGCAAGACTCACAAGGCCCATCGACGCTGGTGTTGCGCATCAGCCGCTTGCAGGCGCGCCAGCGTTTCGCCGATGCCCAACCGGCGCGCCTGAGCCTGCTCTGGAGCGACCCACCGTTGAGCCGGCAATTGCAACTGATCCGGCGGATCTTGCCGCAGGCGCGGCGGGTCGGCGTGCTGTTCGATGAGCACGGCGAATTCCTCATTGACGAATTGCGCGCGGCTGCGCGGCCGCTGAACCTGGAGATTGTCAGCCAGCGCTGGGACAACATCCACGACAGCCGTCCGCTGCAAGCGGTGCTGAAAAGCAGCGACGTCTTGCTCGGCCTCGATGACCCCGATCTGTACAACTCGCAAACGGCGAAAAACCTCCTGCTCAGCAGCTACTCGCGTCAGGTTGCGCTGATCGGCCCCAACATTGCATTCGTTCGCGCTGGCAGCCTCGCCAGTACCTACAGCGACCAGAGCGACTGGCTGGCGATTCTCGACCATTTGCTCGATCAGCCCACCAGCGCATGGCCGCGAACGCTTTACCCCGCTCGTTTCAAAGTCTCAAGTAATGCGCAGGTGGCTCGTTCCTTAGGCATCGAACCGCTGAATGAAGCATCTGTCGCCAGTGCCTTGGCCGAAGAAGAGCGCCGCCCATGAGTTTTCGTCGCCGTTGGGACATCAACACCCGCACGCAGCTGATCAGCCTCGGGCCGGCGCTGTTGCTGACGTTGCTGTTGATCAGCTTCTTTACCTTCGTGCGCATCCAGGACTTGCGTCAGGAGCTGAACCACACCGGCCAGTTGATCGCCAACCAACTCGCCCCGGCCACGGAATACGGAGTGATCTCCGGCAACAACGAAGTGCTGGAAAGCCTGCTCAAGGCGACACTGGCCACGCCCAACGTGCGTTTTCTCGAAGTGCAGGACAGCGCCAACCGGATTCTGGTGTATGTCGAACAACCGGCCGACAGCCACAGTCGCCCGCATCAGGTCGAAGTGTTCCAGGCCCCGGTGCGTTTGCAGCGGATCGCCTTGCACAATGATTTTTTCCAGGACGGCAAGGTCAGCAACAGCGCCGCCGGCGAGGATTATCTCGGGCGAGTGATCGTCGGGCTGTCCAATGACGCTTTCAGTCAGCGCCAGCAGGAGATTTTGTTCAAGGCCGGGATTCTCGCGCTGTTCGCCCTGCTCTTCACTTTCGTCGTCGCCCGTCGTCTGGCCGGCAGTCTCTCGCAGCCGATCCGCGACATTGGCGATGCGGTCAAGGCGATTCAGGAAGGCGATTACAAAACCCCGCTGCCGATTGTCGACGACACCGAACTGGGCGCACTGTCGCAGCACATCAATAACCTTGCTCAGGCGCTGGAACAGGCCAGCCGCGAGCAGCAGCAGGCGATGGCGCAGTTGATCCAGACCCGCGAAGAGGCGGAAAAGGCCAACAACGCCAAATCGGATTTTCTGGCGATGATGAGCCATGAACTGCGCACGCCCATGAACGGTGTGCTGGGCATGTTGCAATTGCTCGAAACCACCGAGATGACCGAGGAGCAGGTCGAATACGCCGCGCTCGCTTCGGAGTCGACCGAACATCTGCTCAAGGTCATCAATGACATTCTCGACTTCTCGCGAATCGAACGTTCGGAGCTGGAGCTTGAGCACATCCCGTTCAATCTCGCCGAGCTGATCGGCGCCTGCGCGCAGTCGTTCCAGCACAGCGCGGTGCAGCGAGGCCTGGCGCTGAATCTGCGCATTCCCGACGACATGCGCGGCTTGCAGGTGCAGGGCGATCCGACGCGGATCCGGCAGATTCTGGTCAATCTGGTCGGCAATGCCTTGAAGTTCACCGAACAGGGCCGGGTCAGCATCGAGGCGCAATGGCAGTCGCTGGATCACGAACTGCTGTGGTTCACCTGCTCGGTGCGCGACAGCGGCATCGGCATTTCTTCGGAGAGTCTGGAACTGATGTTCAATGCCTTCCAGCAGGCCGACAGTTCGATCTCCCGTCGTTACGGTGGCACCGGGCTTGGTCTGCCGATCGCACGGACCCTGGCCGAACGCATGGGCGGCACGTTGCGCGCGCAGAGTGAGGAAGGACGCGGTTCGGTATTCACTCTGGAAATTCCATTGGCGCTCTATAAGCAGGCAATGCCAGCGCTGGCCGCGCCGCGAGCGCCGAACGGTAGTGGTCAGGGTGAAGGACGCCATGTGTTGCTGGTCGAAGACAACCCGGTCAACCAGACCGTGATCGAAGCGATGCTGCGCAGTCTGGGTTTTGCCGTCAGCGTGGCGACCGATGGCGCGCAAGCAGTGCGCAGTGCCGAGGGTGGCGAATTCGAAGTGATTCTGATGGATTGCCGGCTGCCAATCATCGACGGCTACGAGGCCACGCGACAGATCCGCGACCTGCCCGGACGCCGCGATGTGCCGATCATCGCGCTGACCGCCAACGCCTTGCAGGGCGATCGCGAAACCTGTCTGGCAGCGGGGATGAACGATTACCTGGCCAAGCCGTTCAAACGCAATGACCTGCAGCAGATTTTGCAGCGCTGGGTGTCGTAGTGTGGGCCTTTCGACCATCTGCGACTGGCGTGAAAAGCGAAAGTGCGGCAGTCTTAGGCACCCGAACGAGCCCCAAAAGGGGCTTGATTAAAAATTTCAGTGCACAAGTGTACATTCATGTCCTTGGTGCTGTGACTTTCACCACAACGCAATAGTCTATGAGTAGGCTGCCGGTTCGAGGCATGAACGCCTTGAACGGTCGGGAAGATCTGCCCCACCTGCCGCATGGGATTATTGAGGAGCTCGCATGACCAAACAAAACGCCTTTACTCGGGAAGACCTGCTGCGCTGCAGTCGCGGTGAGCTGTTCGGCCCAGGTAACGCGCAACTGCCCGCCCCGAACATGCTGATGGTGGATCGCATCACCCATATCAGCGAAGAAGGCGGCAAGTACGGCAAAGGTGAATTGGTCGCCGAGCTGGATATCAACCCTGACCTGTGGTTCTTCGCCTGCCATTTCGAAGGCGATCCGGTGATGCCGGGCTGCCTGGGTCTGGATGCCATGTGGCAACTGGTCGGTTTCTTCCTGGGCTGGCAAGGCCTGCCGGGCCGCGGCCGTGCGCTGGGTTCGGGCGAGGTGAAATTCTTCGGTCAGGTGCTGCCGACCGCGAAGAAAGTCACTTACAACATTCATATCAAACGCGTCCTCAAGGGCAAGCTGAACATGGCCATCGCCGATGGTTCGGTCAGTGTCGACGGACGCGAAATCTACACCGCCGAAGGCCTGCGCGTCGGCGTGTTCACCTCCACTGACAACTTCTAAGGGTTATTCGCATGCGCCGCGTCGTTATCACTGGTCTGGGCATCGTTTCGTGCCTGGGCAATGACAAAGAGACCGTCTCCGCTAACCTGCGTGCAAGCCGCCCTGGCATCCGGTTCAACCCGGAATATGCTGAAATGGGTCTGCGTAGCCAGGTTTCCGGCTCCATCGACCTCAACCTTGAAGAGCTGATCGATCGCAAGATCTATCGCTTCGTCGGCCATGCAGCGGCTTACGCCTACCTGGCCATGAAAGACGCCATCACTGACTCCGGCCTGACCGAAGAGCAAGTGTCCAACCCGCGTACCGGCCTGATCGCCGGCTCCGGTGGTGCTTCCACGCTGAACCAGATGGAAGCGCTGGACATCCTCCGTGAGAAAGGCGTGAAGCGCGTTGGCCCGTACCGTGTAACGCGGACCATGAGCAGCACCGTTTCCGCTTGCCTGGCCACGCCGTTCAAGATCAAGGGCCTGAACTACTCCATCGCTTCTGCCTGCGCCACCAGTGCTCACTGCATCGGTACCGCCATGGAACAGATCCAGATGGGCAAGCAGGACATCGTCTTCGCCGGTGGCGGTGAAGAAGAGCACTGGAGCCAGTCGTTCCTGTTCGACGCGATGGGCGCCCTGTCCAGCAAACGCAACGACACCCCGGAACAAGCTTCCCGCGCGTACGACAAGGACCGTGACGGTTTCGTCATCGCTGGCGGCGGCGGCATGGTTGTCGTCGAAGAGCTGGAACACGCTCTGGCCCGTGGCGCGAAGATCTACGCCGAGATCGTTGGCTACGGCGCAACGTCCGACGGCTACGACATGGTTGCCCCGAGCGGCGAAGGCGCGATCCGCTGCATGCAGCAGGCGCTGTCCACCGTCGACACCCCGATCGACTACCTGAACACCCACGGCACTTCGACTCCGGTCGGCGACGTTGCGGAAATGAAAGGTGTGCGTGAAGTGTTCGGCGACAAGGCTCCAGCGATCAGCTCGACCAAGAGCCTGTCCGGTCACTCCCTGGGCGCCGCCGGCGTACACGAAGCGATCTACTGCATGCTGATGATGGAAGGCAACTTCATTGCCGGCTCCGCCAACATCGACGAGCTCGACCCGGAAGTGGCCGATCTGCCGGTGCTGACCAAGACCCGCGAGAACGCCACCATCAACACCGTGATGAGCAACAGCTTCGGCTTTGGCGGCACCAACGCCACGCTGGTGCTGAAGCGCTGGGAAGGCAAGTAATTCCCCACCGCTGAGCCGCACATGAAAACGCCCCGACTGGTTCGGGGCGTTTTTTTTGGCCTGCGAAAATCAGCCGGAAAACTTCCGGTCCGTGTTGTTGATCGTTCCCACGCTCTGCGTGGGAATGCAGCCCGTGACGCTCCGCGTCACTGGACGCGGAGCGTCCCCAGAGGCATTCCCACGCGGAGCGTGGGAACGATCAAAGACAGGGTTTCAGGGTGTTCTGGAGATGAAACTTCTGTCATGAAACTTACCGCCCTGCGACCGAATGTCGCGGTTTACGCGGCCTCCAGCACTGTTGCGAAATCCGCAACAACACCTTGCGCCAATTGGCGGTTTACTTAGCTGACTAACAAATCCTATAACAGAGTCCTGCACACGCCTTGGTGCAGTAACTTGAGATTTGGAGCTAGCAGATGACTGTAAAAGTAACTGAACGCGACGATTCACACATGTCCCACGAAGGCCTGGCCGCCGGCATCCGTATCTGGGATGTGCATCAACAAGACTTGCTGGTCGGCATGTTCCACAACGAAATAGATGCCCATAACTACAAGGCCGAACTGGAAGTGCAGGAACAGCAACGAGAACTGAAGTCCGCCTGAAACAACACAGCATTTGAAAACGACAAACCCCGCCATGAGCGGGGTTCGTCGTTGTTACAGCCGTGGATTTACCACATCAGATCGTCAGGGATCTGGTACGCCGCGTACGGATCGTCCTCAGCGTTGACCTCTTCGGTCTGCACGTTGAGCTGGACAATGCGCTGCGGGTCGCGCTCCTGGATCTTCAGCGCCGCTTCACGGGGAATCACTTCATAGCCGCCGTTGTGGTGCACGATCGCCAGCGAACCGCTGCTGAGCTTGTTACGCATCAGCGTGTTGACCGAGATGCGCTTGACCTTCTTGTCGTCGACGAAGTTGTAGTAGTCCTCGGTGGTCAGCTTGGGCAGACGCGAGACTTCGATCAACTGCTTGACCTGCGCGGCGCGGGCCTTGGCCTCGGCCTTCTCCTGCTGCTGACGGTTCAGCTCCTGGTCGCGCTTGACCTTCTCGGCCATGGCTTCCTGGGCGGCGCGCTGCTGCGAATCGTCCAGCTCGGCCTGGCCTTTGTGGGCCAGGCGTTGTTGCTTCTGCTTGTCTTTGCTGACCTGCTTGGCCTGCTTTTGGTTGACCAGGCCTGCTTTGAGCAACTGGTCGCGAAGGGAAAGGCTCATCAATGCTTACTCACTTGGGCAACGGCTCAGCCGCAGCTGGGCTCATTCTTTTCCTGGCGTTTGGCTTCGCCCCACAGGGCGTCCAACTCTTCGAGGGTGCAATCTTCCATGGGACGGTGGGTGTCGCGCAATGCCTGTTCGATAAAACGGAAACGTCTTTCAAACTTGCCATTGGCGCCGCGCAGAGCGGTTTCCGGATCGACCTTCAGATGCCGGGCCAGATTGACCACGGAAAACAGCAGGTCGCCAATCTCGTCGGCCACCGCTACAGGGTCATTTTCGGACATGGCTTCGAGCACTTCATCGAGCTCTTCGCGCACCTTGTCGAGCACCGGCAAAGCGTCCGGCCAGTCGAAACCGACCTGCCCGGCGCGCTTCTGCAACTTGGCCGAGCGCGACAGTGCCGGCAACGTGGCCGGCACGTCGTCGAGCAAGGACAACTGCTCGGGCGCCGAGGCTTTCTCGGCGCGCTCTTCGGCCTTGATCTCTTCCCAGCGCTGCTTGACCTGCTCTTCGCTCAAGCGCGGCACGTCGAGCGGCGCATACAGGTCGCCCGTCGGGAACACATGCGGATGACGGCGGATCAGTTTGCGCGTGATGCTGTCGATCACCCCGGCAAATTCGAACCGCCCCTCTTCCTTGGCCAACTGGCTGTAATACACCACCTGAAACAACAGATCGCCCAACTCGCCCTGCAAATGGTCGAGATCGCCACGTTCGATGGCATCGGCCACTTCATAGGCTTCTTCGAGGGTGTGCGGGACGATCGTCGCGTAGGTTTGCTTGATGTCCCACGGGCAACCGAACTGCGGATCGCGCAGGCGGGACATCAGGTGGAGCAGGTCTTCGAGTGAATACATCATTTATCAGGCTCACCACAAAATCCTGTGGGAGCTGGCTTGCCAGCGATTGCATCACCTCGACTCTCCTGAGAGACCGAGTTGTCTGCATCGCTGGCAAGCCAGCTCCCACATGGGATCAGAGTCATCTTCACGGAGTACGGTTACGTCGCGTTTCGATGATGTTCGGCAATTGCGAAATCCGCCCCAGCAGCCGCCCGAGCGCATCCAGACCGGGGATCTCGATGGTCAGCGACATCAGCGCAGTGTTGTCTTCCTTGTTCGAGCGGGTGTTGACGGCCAGCACGTTGATGCGCTCGTTGAGCAGCACCTGCGAGACGTCACGCAACAGCCCGGAACGGTCGTAGGCGCGGATGATGATGTCCACCGGATAGGTGAGCACCGGCACCGGCCCCCAGCTGACCTGAATGATCCGCTCCGGTTCGCGCCCGCCCAGTTGCAGCACCGAGGCGCAGTCCTGGCGGTGAATGCTCACGCCACGGCCCTGGGTGATGTAACCGACAATCGCATCGCCCGGCAGTGGCTGGCAGCAGCCGGCCATTTGCGTCATCAGGTTGCCGACGCCCTGGATCTGGATATCGCCACGCTTGCCCGGTTTGTAACCGGTCGCCTTGCGCGGGATCAGTTCCAGTTGCTCGTTGCCGCGCTCCGGTTCGACCAATTGCTGGGCAAGGTTGACCAGATGCGCCTGACGCAGGTCACCGGCACCGAGGGCGGCGAACATGTCTTCGGCGGTTTTCATGTTGGCCTTTTCGGCCAGCTTGTCGAAATCCACCGCCGGCAGGCCGAGGCGATTGAGTTCGCGCTCGATCAGGGTTTTACCGGCCGCAACGTTCTGATCGCGAGCCTGCAATTTGAACCAGTGAACGATCTTCGCCCGCGCCCGCGAGGTGGTGACGTAACCGAGGTTCGGGTTCAGCCAGTCGCGGCTCGGCGTGCCGTGCTTGCTGGTGATGATCTCGACCTGCTCGCCGGTCTGCAGGCTGTAGTTCAGCGGCACGATACGGCCGTTGATCTTCGCGCCCCGGCAGTTGTGGCCGATTTCGGTGTGCACGCGATAGGCGAAATCCAGCGGCGTCGCGCCTTTCGGCAAGTCGATGGCGTGCCCGTCGGGAGTGAAGATGTAAACCCGATCGGGCTCGATGTCGACGCGCAACTGCTCGGCCAGACCGCCGATGTCACCCAGCTCTTCGTGCCATTCAAGCACCTGACGCAGCCAGGAGATTTTCTCTTCGTAATGGTTCGAGCCGGATTTGACGTCGGTGCCCTTGTAGCGCCAGTGCGCGCAGACGCCGAGTTCGGCTTCTTCGTGCATCGAATGGGTGCGGATCTGCACCTCGAGGACCTTGCCTTCCGGACCGATCACCGCCGTGTGCAGCGAGCGGTAGCCGTTCTCTTTCGGGTTGGCGATGTAGTCGTCGAATTCTTTCGGGATGTGCCGCCACAGGGTGTGGACGATGCCGAGCGCGGTGTAGCAGTCGCGCATTTCCGGCACCAGCACGCGCACCGCGCGAACGTCATAGATCTGGCTGAATTCCAGACCCTTGCGCTGCATTTTGCGCCAGATCGAGTAGATGTGTTTGGCCCGGCCGCTGATGTCGGCGTCGACGCCGGTGGCCTGCAATTCGTCCTTGAGCTGGGTCATCACGTCGCTGATGAAGCGCTCGCGATCCAGCCGCCGCTCGTGGAGCAACTTGGCGATCTGCTTGTATTGATCGGGTTCCAGATAACGGAAGGACAAGTCCTCCAGTTCCCATTTGATATGACCGATGCCGAGGCGATGCGCCAGTGGCGCATAGATGTCGAAGACTTCGCGAGCGACGCGGTTGCGCTTTTCATCGTCGGCGGTTTTCACCGCACGGATGGCGCAGGTGCGTTCGGCCAGTTTGATCAGCGCAACGCGCACGTCATCGACCATCGCCACGAGCATCTTGCGCAGGTTTTCGACCTGCCCTTGGGTGCCCATGACCATCGATTGCCGTGGGCTGAGACTGGCGCTGATGGCCGCCATGCGCTGCACGCCGTCGATCAGCTTGGCCACCACCGGACCGAAGCGCTGGCCGATGGCCGCCAGCTCTATCTGGCCTTCACGCACGCCGCGATACAAAACGGCGGCGACCAGTGAATCCTGATCGAGCTTGAGGTCGGCGAGGATCTCGGCGATCTCAAGGCCAGTGCTGAAACTGCCGGAGCCTTCGGCCCACAGGTTCTTCTTCGCATTGGACTGCTGTTCGGCCTCGCGAGCGAACTCGCAGGCTTCTTTCAAGGCCTCGCGATCCAGTGCCAGATCGACACTGACCGCGTGATCGAGCCAGGCCTCGAGATTGATACTGCCGTCGGTGTTGATCGGCTGGTGTGCTCTCACCTGTACCATGCTGCTTTACCTTCCCTACGACGCAGATTCAATGCGTCAAATCGCTGATCCTCAGTGTCCGTTCGCGCTCGCGGGGCTCAGGCGAGCGCTGCGCGGGCAGATCAGACGGATTCAGACGAGCCGTCCTGGCTCGCTTCAAATAACGCCATGGCCTCGACATGTGCCGTCTGAGGAAACATATCGAGAATCCCGGCACGTTTTAACCGGTAGCCCTGCTTGATCAATTCCTGCGTGTCGCGCGCCAGCGTGGCCGGGTTGCACGACACATATACCAACCGCTTGGCACCCAGGGTCGCGAGCTTGCGCACCACCTCGAAAGCACCGTCACGCGGTGGGTCCAAGAGTACCGCAGAAAAGCCGTTTCCGATCCACTGGGCATCGCTCAAAGGCTGGGATAAATCGGCTTGAAAAAACTTTGTGTTATGCAAATTGTTACTGACGGCGTTGGCAGCGGCCCGCTCGACCATGGTCTGCACGCCCTCCACAGCCACCACTTCACGGACGCTTTTGGCCAGCGGTAGCGCAAAATTTCCCAACCCGCAAAACAGGTCGAGCACGCGTTCTTCAGCCGTCGGTTTCAGCCAGTCCAGCGCCTGGGCGATCATCGCTTCGTTGACCCCGGCATTGACCTGAACGAAGTCACCCGGCCGATAAGCCAGCTCGAGATTCCACTGTTCCAGGCGATAACCGAGGCTCTGACCGGCCTCGACCGGTTGCGGTTCACCTTCGCCATGCAGCCACAACTGCGCCTCGTGGAACTGGCAGAAATCCTTGAGGATGCTCAGATCCGCTTCGGACAACGGCGCCATGTGCCGCAGCAATACCGCCAGTGATGAGCCGCTGAACAGCTCGACATGGCCCAGCGCCTGCGGTTTGCTCAAGCGCCGCAGCATCTCCGGCAAGCGGGTCATGATCGGCTGCAAGGGCTGTACCAGCACCGGGCATTCGCTGATCGCGACGATGTCCTGACTGCCGGCGGCGCGGAAACCTACTTCGAGTTTCTTTGCCTTCATATCCCAGCGCACGGCGATGCGCGCGCGCCGACGGTAGCCGAATTCCGGGCCGGTCAGCGGCGCCGCCCACTCTTCAGGTTCGACACCGGCCACCCGCGACAATTGCTCGGCGAGCATGCGCTGTTTCAGGGCGAGCTGTTCGTCGTGGGGCAAGTGCTGAACGCTGCAACCGCCACAGCGACCAAAGTGCGCGCACGCTGCCGGACGACGCAATTCGCTGGCAATGAATACCCGTTCGGTACGCGCCTCGACCACTTTGCCGTGGGCGCCGAGCACCCGTGCTTCGACCTCTTCACCGGCAAGGGCGCCGAGGACGAACCAGGTTTTGCCTTCGAAAAACGCGATACCGCGACCGTCATTGGCCAGGCGCTCGATACTCAAGCGCTGCTTTTTGCCGGTCGGGATCTGTGGCGCCTTGCTGCCGCCGGTGGGCTGGAAGCGCAGGCCTCTCTCGTGTTTGGCCATCAGTTCGGCGCGTCGAAAATGCCGGTCGACAGGTAACGGTCGCCACGGTCACAGATGATCGCGACGATCACCGCGTTTTCAACTTCTTTGGACAAGCGCAGCATCGCTGCCACCGCACCGCCCGAGGACACGCCGCAGAAGATGCCTTCTTCGCGGGCCAGGCGCCGGGTGACGTCTTCGGCTTCGCTTTGCGCCATGTCGACGATGCGGTCGACGCGGTCAGCCTGATAGATCTTCGGCAGGTATTCCTGCGGCCAGCGGCGGATGCCGGGAATGGCCGAGCCTTCCATCGGTTGCAGACCGACGATCTGCACGCTGTCGCTCTGTTCTTTGAGGTAGCGCGACACGCCCATGATGGTGCCGGTGGTGCCCATCGAACTGACGAAATGGGTGATGCTGCCCTGGGTCTGACGCCAGATTTCCGGGCCGGTGGTGGTGTAGTGCGCTTCGGGGTTGTCGCCATTGGCGAACTGGTCGAGCACCTTGCCACGGCCTTCGGCTTCCATACGCTGGGCCAGATCCCGGGCGCCTTCCATGCCCTCTTCCTGAGTCACCAGGATCAGCTCGGCGCCATAAGCGGTCATCGCCGCCTTGCGCTCGGCACTGGAGTTGTCCGGCATGATCAGGATCATCTTGTAACCCTTGATCGCAGCGGCCATCGCCAGCGCGATGCCGGTGTTGCCGGAGGTCGCCTCGATCAGCGTATCGCCGGGATTGATCTGCCCGCGCAACTCGGCGCGAGTGATCATCGACAACGCCGGGCGGTCCTTGACCGAACCCGCCGGGTTGTTCCCTTCGAGCTTGAGCAAAAGGGTGTTGCTGGTAGCGCCGGGCAGGCGCTGCAAACGCACCAGCGGCGTGTTGCCGACGCAATCGGCGATGGTTGGGTACTGCAAGGTCATGGCGTATTCGCAATCCAGACGTGCGGGGGCGCCTATCATACCGGCAAACCCGCGCAGGCCATATCACGCAAAGTGCGGTGCTTATGGTTTATGGGAATAAGGGACAAAAGTCTCACCAGTGGTGCGACTTTTATTTGCGCAACACTCAGTTCTCGTGGTGCTGCTTGGAATTCGCGAGCAGGCTCGCTCCCACAGGGGATGAGTGTTGCTTATGCGATCTGCGGCGAATGCGCAGCCATTGTGGGAGCGAGCCTGCTCGCGAAGGCGTCCGCATGGGCGACGCCGTCATCCGCCAACAAGCGCAAATTCAACCGCAGCCCCGCCCCGGTGTTTTCCGCCCAGAGCAACCCGCCCTGGCGCTGCACCGCATTGCGCGCAATGCTCAAACCCAGGCCAAAGCCACCATCCCCGGGTCTCGATCCATCCAATCGAATGAACGGCGAAAAGATTCGCTGCAGATCTTCGTCAGCCACGCCGCCGCCCTGATCCTCCAGCCATAAATGCCAATACTCGCCATCGCGCCGTGCACCGAGACGCACGATGCCGCCCTCGGGCGAGTGACGAATGGCGTTGCGCAGGATGTTTTCCAGCGCCTGCGCCAAGGTATTGAGGTTGCCGCGCACCCAGCACGATGCCTCGACCGAGCATTGCAGTTGCAGACTCGGCCAGCCGCTTTCATAGCAGGCGTTGTCGGTGAGCATTTCCCACAGTGCCTGAATCTGGATCGCTTCATCCGGCAACGGCGAGCGGTCGGTGTCGAGCCAGGCCAGTTGCAGGGTGTCCTCGACCAGCCGCTGCATGCCGTCGACTTCGCGGCCGATGCGTTCGCGCAGTTGCGGCAAGCCCTGTTCGCTTTCGCTGGCCACGCGCAGGCGGCTCAGCGGCGTGCGCAGTTCGTGAGACAGGTCGCGCAACAACTGCTGTTGCAGGGCGACTGTGCTTTGCAGGCGCTCGGACATGGAATCGAAGGCCCGCGCCAGCTCACCGAGTTCATCCGGGCGCTGGGTGATGCCGCTCGACAGGCGCACATTCAACTGGTCGGCGCGCCAGGCGTTGGCCTGTTCGCGCAGGTTGTTCAGCGGCACCACCAACAGGCGATACAGGCCGACGCAGAGCAACAGAGTGAACAGCCCGGGAATCAAACCGTTGGTGATCACCCGCCAGAACACCCGGTACTTGCCCGGAACAAAGCGTTCGGGCAACTCGATGACCAGAATGCCGGCGGCCGGATCCTGCGGGAACGGTACCCGCAGCCAAGGTCGGCCCTTCTTGTGGATCGGCCAGTCGAGGCCGCGCAAAAAGGTCAGGTGCTGCACCTCTGCCGCGTTCAACGGCTGGCTGCTCAGCGACTGCAAATCAGCGCCGATCACGCCGACCCAACTGGCCTCGCGCAATTCCATGCTTTGCAACCAGTCATCGACGCCATTGCGCCCGCCGCGCTGCCACGCCTGTTCGGCTTGCGCGGCATAACGGCTGAGGGTGCTGCGGGCGTCACTGGAGAGGAACTGATTGCGCTCCTCCATGTAGCGGCCCCACGACCAGCTCAGCCAGATCATCAGCAGACAGAACGCCACCAGCAGGCACGCCAGTTTCCAGAACAGCGAATGCCGCCCCGGCAGCTCAGACAGTTTCATCGGCGCCGCTCAAGACGTAGCCCTTGCCCCACACCGTGCGCACTTCGCGCTCGGTGTAACCGATGGCTTTGAGTTTGCGGCGGATCTGGCTGATGTGCATGTCGAGGCTGCGGTCGTGCGCCGCAAAGCCGCGTTGCAGGACGTGCTGATAAAGGAAGGCCTTGCTCAGCACTTCCTCGTTGTTGCGGTGCAGGGTTTCCAGCAGACGGAATTCGCTGCGGGTCAACCCGGCCGCTTGCTCGCGGTAGAACACGTCGCAGTGTTCGTCATCGAAACGCAGGGTGCCGCTGACCACCGCAGCGGTAATCGCAGGCGGGCGCCGATCCAAGGCCACGCGGCGCAGGATCGCTTCGATGCGCACATGCAACTCGGCCATGCTGAACGGCTTGGGCAGATAGTCATCGGCACCGAGGCGGAAACCGCTGATGCGATCGGCCTCGGCACCCAGCGCCGACATCAACAGCACCGGCGTCGAATGGCTCTGCCGCAATTGCGTCAACAACTGCAGACCATCGAGCCCCGGCAGCAGAATATCCATCAGCACCACGTCGAAAGGCTGGCACTGGGCGATGCTCAGACCTTCCTGGCCGTTCTGGCACCAGGTCACCTGAAAACCGCTGCGGCCCAGATGCTCGTGCACATACGCGCCGAGGACCGGATCGTCTTCAATGGAAAGGATGCGTGGCTGGCCAACGGAAACAGGAGTCATGAGTATCTGCAAGTAATTCTCAGTTGGCGGATTATTCAAGATTGTCCGACAGCGGGCAACACAAGCTTGGCCTGTCGGACGAACGAGTGCGTGGGCGGCGCTGCATTTTCCGCAAGATTGCCCGCCTGCAAATCGCTACACTGCGCCCATGTCGCGTGCCGGATGCACGCATGTGTCAACAGATCAGCGGGATGCGGGAGATAGGCGTGCTCAAGAAACTGGGAATCAAAGGTCGCGTGCTGTTGCTGACCTTGTTGCCGACCAGCCTGATGGCGCTGGTGCTGGGTGGCTATTTCACCTGGACGCAGCAGACCGACCTGCACAGCCAATTGATGCAGCGCGGCGAAATGATCGCCGAGCAACTGGCGCCGCTGGTGGCGCCGGCGATGGGTCACGGCGACGCCGATCTGCTTGAACGCATCGCCACCCAGTCCCTTGAACAACCCGACGTGCGCGCGGTGACCTTCCTCGCGGCGGACCGCTCGCCACTGGCCCACGCCGGCCCGACCATGCTCAATCAGGCCCCGAGCGGCGACAGCGCGCTGCTGCAACGACGCAGCGGCAATGACGCGACGCGCTACCTGATGCCGGTGTTCGGCAAGCATCGCAACCTCGCCGGCGAAATCATTCCCGAAGAATCCGAACGGCTGCTCGGCTGGGTCGAGCTGGAGCTGTCGCACAACGGCATGTTGCTGCGCGGTTATCGCAGCCTGTTCGCCAGCCTGCTGCTGATCGCCGCCGGACTTGCCGGCGCCGCCCTCCTCGCGTTGCGCATGGGCCGCACCATCAACCGTCCGCTGAGCCAGATCAAACAAGCGGTCGCGCAACTCAAGGACGGTCATCTGGAAACCCGCTTGCCGCCCCTCGGCAGCCAGGAGCTGGACGAACTGGCCTCGGGCATCAACCGCATGGCCGGCACCCTGCAGAACGCTCGCGAAGAATTGCAGCACAGCGTCGATCAGGCCACCGAGGACGTGCGGCAAAACCTGGAAACCATCGAAATCCAGAACATCGAACTGGACCTGGCGCGCAAAGAAGCGCTGGAAGCCAGCCGGATCAAATCCGAATTCCTCGCCAACATGAGCCACGAGATCCGCACGCCGCTCAACGGCATTCTCGGCTTCACCCACCTGTTGCAGAAAAGCGAACTGACCCCGCGTCAGCTCGACTATCTCGGCACCATCGAAAAGTCCGCCGACAGCCTGTTGGGAATCATCAACGAGATTCTCGACTTCTCGAAGATCGAGGCCGGCAAACTGGTACTCGATCACATTCCGTTCAACCTGCGTGATCTGTTGCAGGACACCCTGACCATCCTCGCCCCGGCGGCGCACGCCAAGCAGCTTGAGCTGGTCAGCCTGGTCTATCGCGATACACCGCTGTCGCTGGTCGGCGATCCGCTGCGCCTGAAGCAGATCCTCACCAACCTGGTCAGCAACGCGATCAAGTTTACCCGTGAAGGCACCATCGTCGCCCGGGCGATGCTCGAAGACGAACACGAAGACAGCGTGCAACTACGCATCAGCATTCAGGACACCGGCATCGGTCTGTCGAGTCAGGATGTCCGCGCGCTGTTCCAGGCTTTCAGTCAGGCCGACAATTCGCTGTCGCGCCAACCCGGCGGCACCGGGCTGGGGCTGGTGATTTCCAAACGCCTGATCGAACAGATGGGCGGCGAGATCGGCGTCGACAGCACGCCTGGCGAAGGTTCGGAATTCTGGATCAGCCTGAGCCTGCCCAAAACCCGCGACGATGCCGAAGACCTGCCCGCCGCGCCATTGCTCGGACGCCGTGTGGCGGTGCTGGAAAATCACGAACTGGCGCGTCAGGCCTTGCAACATCAACTGGAAGACTGCGGACTGCAAGTTACGCCGTTCAATACCTTGGAAAGCCTGAGCAATGGCGTCACCGGCGCGCATCAGACCGATCAGGCGATCGATCTGGCGGTGATCGGCATCACCAGCAACGACATGCTCCCGGAACGCTTGAACCAGCATATCTGGGACCTCGAACACCTGGGCTGCAAAGTGCTGGTGCTGTGCCCGACCACCGAACAGACGCTGTTTCATCTGTCGGTACCCAACCCGCACAGCCAGCTGCAAGCCAAACCGGCGTGTACGCGCAAATTGCGCCGGGCCTTGTCCGATCTGGTCAATCCGCGCCAGACCCGCAGCGAACCGGGCGAGCCGCTATCCAGCCGTGCGCCGCGCGTGCTGTGTGTCGACGACAACCCGGCGAATCTGTTGCTGGTGCAGACCCTGCTCGAAGACATGGGCGCCCGCGTGCTCGCGGTCGAAAGCGGCTACGCGGCCGTCAAAGCCGTGCAGAGCGAATCTTTCGATCTAGTGCTGATGGACGTGCAGATGCCGGGCATGGACGGTCGCCAGACCACCGAAACCATTCGCCAGTGGGAAAGCGAGCGGCATTGCACGCCGCTGCCGATCGTCGCCCTCACCGCCCACGCCATGGCCAACGAAAAACGCGCGCTGCTGCAAAGCGGCATGGACGACTACCTGACCAAACCGATCAGCGAGCGGCAACTGGCGCAGGTGGTGTTGAAGTGGACCGGACTGGCTCTGCGCAATCAGGCGCCGGAGCGCAACGGCGACAGCGCGGCGAGTCAGCAGGAACTGCCGGTGCTCGATCACGAAGAAGGCTTGCGTCTGGCAGCGGGCAAGGCGGATCTGGCGGCGGACATGCTCGCTATGCTGCTGGCCTCGCTGGAAGCCGACCGCGAAGCGATACGCGCCGCGCGTGACAGCCACGACCAGAATGCCCTGCTCGAACGCGTGCACCGCTTGCACGGCGCGACCCGTTATTGCGGCGTGCCGCAACTGCGCGCCGCCTGCCAGCGCAGCGAAACCCTGCTCAAGCAGGACGATCCGAAAGCCGCTGCCGCGCTGGATGAGCTGGAACGCTCGATCAATCGACTCGCGGCGCAGGCGCGCATCAGCGCCTGATCCATGGCAAGGTGCTGCACGAGCAAAGCGCTACAGTTGTCGCGGGCCATTGCGGCCCGCGTCGATGTTCCAGGAGGATTCATGCGCACAATCTTTTTCAGCAGTCAGACCTACGATCGCGACAGCTTCCTCGCCGCCGACTGCCCGGCCGGGCTTGAACTGCATTTTCAAGCGGCGCGGCTCAGCCTCGATACGGCGGCGCTGGCCGAGCAACACGAAGTGGTCTGCGCGTTCATCAATGACGACCTCAGCACCCCGGTGCTCGAGCGCCTCGCTGCCGGTGGCACGCGGCTGATTGCCCTGCGTTCGGCGGGTTACAACCATGTCGACCTGCCGGCGGCGAAACGCCTTGGCCTGGCCGTCGTGCGTGTGCCGGCCTACTCGCCGCACGCCGTGGCCGAACATGCGGTGGCGCTGATCCTCGCCCTCAATCGTCGCTTGCACCGTGCCTACAACCGCACCCGCGAAGGCGATTTCAGTCTGCATGGCCTGACCGGTTTCGATCTGGTCGGCAAGACCGTCGGCATCGTCGGCACCGGACAGATCGGCGCAACGTTCGCGAAAATCATGCACGGCTTCGGCTGTGAATTGCTCGCCTACGATCCGTATCCCAATCCCGAGGTGCTGGCCTTGGGCGCACGTTATCTGAGCCTGCCGGAATTGCTCGCGCAATCACGGATCATCAGCCTGCATTGCCCGCTCAACGAACAGAGCAAGCACCTGATCAATCGCGACTCACTGGCGCACATGCAGGCCGGGGCGATGCTGATCAACACCGGGCGTGGCGGGCTGGTGGACACGCCAGCGCTGATCGACGCGCTGAAGGACGGCCAACTCGGGTATCTGGGGCTGGATGTGTACGAGGAAGAGGCGCAGCTGTTTTTCGAGGATCGCTCCGATCTGCCGTTGCAGGACGATGTGCTGGCGCGTCTGCTGACGTTTCCCAACGTGATCATCACCGCGCATCAGGCGTTTCTGACCCGCGAAGCATTGGGCGCGATTGCCGCGACCACCCTGCACAACATCGCGACCTGGGCGGCAGGTGCGCCGCAGAACCAGGTCGAGGGTTGAACGGTTTTACTTGGACAGCGAAGACGCCAGGATCAGCAAGCCCAGCCAGCCGAACCCGAGCAGGCGCTGCTTGCTGGAATGGCCGTTGCGCAGCAGGAACCAGACGAAAAACGCCGGTAGCAGAAACACCATGATTTTCAGCCAGCCCTCCACCGGGCGGCTGCCATCGGCGTTGAGCGGTTGCTGCTCCTCGCGGGCCTGTTCTGCGGCCTGCTGACGACGGCGACGCCCTGCTGCTGCCGGCATCACTTTGGGTAAAGGCTCGGACACTGGCGGCGCAACCGCCTCGGGCACTGCGTTGTTGCGTGGCAGGCTGCCGAAGGAAATCGTCGCGGCTTGCACCGGTGCCGCCGTCGATTGCGTCTGCATGGCGGCATGTTCGGCCATCGGCGCGCCGCAGTGAATGCACACCAGCGCTTCGGAACTGATGCTCCGCTTGCATTCATAACATTCGATCAGCGCCATGTTCCGTTCCTTCAGATTCGGGGGCCGGCAGTTTGCCATGACTGTCGGCGCATTTGAACCGGATCGAAGGTCGCACGCGTGCATCATTCTGCAATCGAGCCCGTGCTAGCATGTCGCGCATATTTGGAGGACCCATGGTCGAACACGATTTCCGCTACACCCTGATGAACCCGCAACACACCCTCACCGAATGCCGCGCCCTGGTTCCAGGCCGCTATCAGGTGACCGGCAACGGTGGCTCGATCCGTATCGGCGATGCCCTGTTGGTCACGCTCAAAGGCAGCAAGGATTTGTCCATGCGCCTGACCGTCGACACGGTGCGCCACCTGATCAATCCGCCAGGCCAATGGACCGCGATGACCACAGGCCCGGTGTTCGGCGAACTGGCCATTCACACCTGGCAGGTCAACTGCGACAGTTGCGCGAAAGAGCTGAGCTTCGAATTCGCCGTGGATGCCAAACTCGGCAAGTCCGCCGAGAAACCTGCCGCCACCGCGCGCATCGCCGAGCTGGGCTGGAAAACCGTCGGCGACAAGCACCTGTGCCCGAAATGCCAGGAGCCTGCGTGATGAAACGCCTCGCCCTGACCGCACTGATCGGTGTCGGCCTGGTCGGTTGCGCCGCAGAGCCGGTGCAACTGCAGCACAACCGCAGCTACATTCTGGAATGGATCGGCGAGCGGCCACTGATGGATTACAGCCATCTGACCGTGACCCTTGGCGATGACGGCCGCGCCTACGGCAACGGCGGCTGCAACCATTGGTTCGCGCCGTACACGCAGGACGGCGACAAGCTGAGCTTCGGCAAGATCGGCAAGACCCGCAAGCTCTGCGCCCCGGCGTTGATGGAGCAGGAACAACGCTTCTTGCAGGCGCTGGAAAAAGTCGAGCGCTGGGACATTTCGCCCATCGAGCAGATACGCTTCTGGCCTGCTCAAGGCAAACCGTTGCGCTGGTGGCTGGAAGAGGGTTGATCCGCCCTGGATCGCCAAGGCCCTCACCCTAGCCCTCTCCCAGAGGGAGAGGGGACTGATTGGGGGATATTGAAGAGTTATGTCGACGTGGTAATTCTTCGCCGAATCCATAATCGACTGGATCCTGTCTGACGGGACCATAATCAACTCGGTGTCTCAGGTCGATGTACGACGAAAGACACCTCGGTCGGCCCCCTCTCCCCCCGGGAGAGGGCTGGGGTGAGGGGCTTCTGGCGGTTTACTTCGTAGCCTGCAACGCCTCCAGCTTCGCCAGCACCCCCGCCGCCGTCTGCTCACCCAGCAACTGCTCACGCACCTTGCCCTTGTCATCGATGATGAACGTCACCGGCAGCGCCTCACTGCGCGGCAGGTCGAACAGCTCGGCCGGATCCTGCGCGAGCACGGTGAACTTGATGCCGAGCTTTTCACTCGCCTCTTTCAATTCCGCGCCCTGCACATTGTCGAAGTTGACCCCGAACACCCCGACGTTCTTGCTCTTGAGCTCATCAGCCAAATGATTCAGCTCGGGAATTTCCGTGCGGCACGGGCCACACCATTCGGCCCAGTAGTTAAGCACCACCCATTGTTTGTCCAGTCGTTCGGACGCAACCTTCTGGCCGTTCTGGTCGATGCCGTAATCATTGCCGCAGCCCCCCAGCATCAACGCCCCGATTATCGTCAATGCCGCTGCCAATCGCCGTGTCATGTCGTGTTCCTTGTGAAAATTCGAAAGCGCCTGCGACCCATCGCCTCTGACGGTTCTGGATTGCGCGCCGCACAGTTAGAATAGCCGCCACTTTACGCCAGAAGCGACCCGCCATGACCGATCTGACGCTTTATCACAATCCGCGCTGCTCGAAATCCCGCGGCGCGCTGGAACTGCTCGAAGCCCGCGGCTTGCATCCGACTGTCGTGCGCTACCTGGAAACGCCGCTCAGCGCCACGCAGATCAAGGCCCTGCTCGGTAAGCTCGGGATCAGCGCGCGACAGCTGCTGCGCAGCGGTGAAGAGGAATACAAAACCCTGAACCTGGCCGACGCCAGCCTCAGTGAGCAGCAGCTGATCGACGCCATCGCCGCGCACCCGAAACTCATGGAGCGGCCGATTCTGGAAGTCGCCGACAAAGCCGTCATCGGTCGCCCACCGGAAAACGTGCTGGAGTTGTTGCCATGAGCACACCGTACATTCTGGTTCTCTATTACAGCCGCAACGGCTCGACCAACGAGATGGCCCGGCAAATCGCCCGTGGCATCGAGCAGGCCGGAATGGAAGCGCGTCTGCGCACAGTGCCGGCGATTTCCACCGAGTGCGAAGCGGTGGCGGCGGATATTCCCGCTGAAGGCGCGCTCTACGCCAGCCTCGATGATCTGAAGAACTGCGCCGGCCTCGCCTTGGGCAGTCCGACGCGTTTCGGCAACATGGCCGCGCCGCTCAAGTACTTCCTCGACGGCACCAGCAACCTCTGGCTGACCGGCGCGCTGGTCGGCAAACCGGCCGGCGTGTTCACCTCCACCGCCAGCCTGCACGGCGGTCAGGAAACCACGCTGTTGTCGATGATGTTGCCGCTGTTGCATCACGGCATGTTGATCACCGGTCTGCCCTACAGCGAATCGGCCCTGCTCGAAACCGAGGGTGGCGGCACGCCGTATGGCGCCAGCCATCACGCCGGTGCCGACGGCAAGAACGGTCTCGACCAGCACGAAGTGGCGCTGTGTCGCGCACTCGGTCTGCGCCTGGCGAAAACCGCGCAGAAACTGGTGGGCTGATGGCGAAGAAGCCGAAAGTCCTGCCTTCGATAGAGTGGCTTGAGCCACGGGTCAAGGCGATGCGCGTGCTCAGCCTGCTGAGCTTTTTCGCCCTCGCCGGCTTGCTCGCTGTTTATTACCTGGTGTTCGCCGACCTGCATGGCGCGCGGCCTTGGGTGATTCTGCTGGTCGAGCTGATCCCGTGGCTGGTGCTCGCCCCGGCGATGATCATGGGCAGCGCCCGTGGCCATTCGTGGATGTGTTTTGTGGTGAACCTGTATTTCATCAAAGGCGCCCTGGCGGCGTACGACCCCAACCGGCAGCTGTTCGGCCTGCTGGAAATGGCCGCGAGCCTGGCGGTGTTCTGCTCGGCGCTGTT
This sequence comes from Pseudomonas sp. Sample_11, assembly GCF_004307505.1. Taxonomy (NCBI): domain Bacteria; kingdom Pseudomonadati; phylum Pseudomonadota; class Gammaproteobacteria; order Pseudomonadales; family Pseudomonadaceae; genus Pseudomonas; species Pseudomonas sp. Sample_11. The sequence continues at coordinate 19,439 of NZ_RCOD01000082.1, read as the reverse complement.
GTATGTGCGCTGGCGGTATCAGTTGAATCGCAAATTGGCGGGTGAAGGCGAGATCAGCGTCGCCTGACCGATCGCCATCAGTTGCTCCACCGATCGTTACCACGCTCTGCGTGGGAATGCATCCAGAGACGCTCTGCGTCTCAGGGACGCGGAGCGTCCCGGGCGGCGTTCCCACGCGGAGCATGGGAACGATCAGATTGACTCAATGGTTGACGGTATAGGCGAGCATCATCGAAATCTGGCTCATCGGCCGTCCGCCGCTCTGTTCGTGCCATTGGTTGAAGGCGTTTTGCACCGTTGCCAGATCACGCTGGCTGGTCGGCACTTTGTCGACGATCTTCTGCGCATTCAGCGCCGCGACCACGTCGTAGCTCGGCACGAACGTGTCCTTGCCGACCATGCGCAAAAAGCGTGGCGCCGACAGCCCACCGAGTTGGTGGCCGTGCTTTTTCAGGTACGTCCACAGGCCGACGATATCGGTCACCGGCCAGTCGGCGATCAACGCGCCGAAGCTGCCCTTGTCCTTTTCCACATCGAGAATGAACTGCGCATTGCGCGGCACGCTTTTCAGCTTGCCGAGGTGGCGGATGATCCGCGCGTCCTGCATCAGGCGCTCAAGGTGTTCGGCGCTCATCAGCACGACTTTTTCCGGATCGAACTTGAAGAACACTTCTTCGAACGCCGGCCACTTGGCGTCGACCAGGCTGTGCTTGAGCCCGGCGCGAAAAACCCGCAGGGCCATGGTCGAGAGGTAGCGGTCGTCGCGGATTTTGCGCAGTTGTGCGGGGGTCTTGGGAACGGGCAGATGGGCTTCCAGTTCAGCCGCCGAACCGAAACGGTTCAGACAGTATTCGTGCAGCCACTTGTAATCGCGCATGCCCTCTCCTGAGGTTTGGAAATGAATAACACCCGCAGAAGCAGGCCCCTGTGGCGAGGGGATTCATCCCCGCTGGGCTGCGCAGCAGACCCCGAGATTTTGGGGCCGCTTCGCGCCCCAGCGGGGATGAATCCCCTCGCCACAGGGCTCGCTTCTACAGGTTGTGTTTACAGATTGACGACATTGACGAAACGCGAAGCCGCGGTCTCGTCGATCTTCAGGCTGGTGAAGTCGAACAGGTTGCGGTCGGCCAGTTGCGACGGCACTACGTTCTGCAGGCTGCGGAAAATCGATTCGGTGCGGCCCGGGGTCTTGCGGTCCCAGTCCTGGAGCATTTCCTTGACCACCTGGCGCTGCAGGTTTTCCTGCGAGCCGCAGAGGTTGCACGGGATGATCGGGAATTGCTTGAGGTCCGAGTAGGCCTGAATGTCCTTCTCGTTGCAGTACGCCAGCGGGCGGATCACCACGTTGCGGCCATCGTCGGCGCGCAGCTTCGGCGGCATCGCTTTCAGGGTGCCGTTGAAGAACATGTTGAGGAAGAACGTTTCGACGATGTCGTCGCGGTGATGACCGAGGGCCATTTTCGTCGCGCCGATTTCGTCAGCAAAGGTGTACAGGGTGCCGCGACGCAGGCGCGAGCACAGCGAACAGGTGGTCTTGCCTTCCGGCACCAGTTCCTTGACCACCGAGTAAGTGTCTTTCTCGACGATGTGGTACTCGATGCCCAGTTCTTTCAGGTAGGCCGGCAGCACGTGCTCGGGAAAGCCCGGCTGTTTCTGGTCCATGTTCACCGCGACGATGTCGAACTTGATCGGTGCAACCTTTTGCAGGTGCATCAGCACGTCAAGCATGGTGTAGCTGTCCTTGCCCCCGGACAGGCAGACCATGACCTTGTCGCCGTCTTCGATCATGTTGAAATCGGCGACCGCTTCGCCGGCCAGGCGGCGCAGGCGCTTTTGCAGTTTGTTCTGGTTGACCGTAAGAGTGCCCATGACGCGAAATCCGTGAGGTGTGACGAAAGGCCGGCATTTTACGCAAAAACCCCAGTAGCGCGAAGCATCTGTGGCGAGGGGATTCATCCCCGCTGGGTTGCGAAGCAGCCCCAAAGCCTGAGAACTCGTATTGCCTGACACTGCGCGCTGAATGGGCTGGCGACTGCTGCGCAGCCGAACGGGGATGAATCCCCTCGCCACAAAAATGTTTCGACCTCAAAAATGCCGTCCCCGCAAGACCCCGAGGCGATTATCCATCCCGTTTACAGCGCGATTTGCTCTAAGCCCGGCATACCGGTGCGCTGGAGTCCTTTCTATACTGCGACATAAGGTCGCACACATCTGAAGACCTGTATTTGCTCGGCCATCTTGGCCCGTAGGCGCTCCGTTGGGGGGCGATGGCAATGACAAGAGGAGTGAATGGCATGATCCATCACGTAGTGGGACTGTTTACCCACCCCGATCAGGAATGGAAGGAGATTCGTGGCGACCAAGAGGAAAGCATCAGCCACATGTACCTGACGCACACGCTGATTCTGGCGGCGATCCCCGCTGTCTCGGCGTTCATCGGCACGACCCAGGTCGGTTGGGTGATCGGCAATCGCGCGCCGGTGATGCTCACGTTCGAAAGCGCCTTGTGGATGACCATCATGTCGTACCTGGCGATGCTCGGCGGGGTCGCGGTGATGGGCGCTTTCGTACACTGGATGGCGCGCACCTATGACGCCAATCCAAGCCTGGCCCGTTGCGTAGCCTTTGCCACATACACCGCGACACCTTTGTTTGTCGGCGGTCTGGCGGCGCTGTATCCGCACATGTGGCTGGGGATGATCGTCGGCACAGCGGCCATCTGCTATACGGTGTATCTGTTGTATGTCGGCCTGCCGACCTTCATGAACATCCCTTCGGATGAAGGTTTCCTGTTTTCCAGCTCGGTGCTCGCCGTCGGCCTGGTGGTGCTGGTGGCGATCATGGCGTTCACCGTGATTGTCTGGGGCCTGGGTGTCGGCCCGGTCTATACCAACTGACCTGTTTCCTCCCTGAGAAAAACAACATCTGCCAATACAGGCCGCCGCAAGGCGGCCTTCTCGTTGAGGCGACGACCATTCGGCAGGTCGGCGATTCGCAAGTCACCGGGGTTGCGGCATACTCGGCGTCTCTGGAGATCCATCAAGCATGCCCGAGCAACTCAATACCCGCGTCGAAGATTGTTACCAACTCGCTGAATCCTTTTTCAAACGCTCCTTCAAACGCCCAGTCGTCAGCCTCAAGCTGCGCGGGCAGAAAGCCGGTGTCGCGCATCTGCACGAGAACCTGCTGCGCTTCAACCCGCAGCTGTACCGGGAAAACACCGAACACTTCCTCAAGCAGACCGTGGCCCACGAAGTCGCCCACCTGATCGCTCATCAACTGTTCGGCGACCGCATCCAGCCCCATGGCGAGGAGTGGCAACTGATCATGCGCGGCGTCTACGAACTGCCGCCGGACCGCTGCCACACCTATGAAATCAAGCGGCGCAGCGTGACCCGCTATATCTACAAATGCCCGTGCCCCGACAGTGATTTCCCGTTTACCGCCCAGCGCCATGGTCTGGTGCGGCAAGGGCGGCGGTATCTGTGCCGGCGCTGCCGCAGTACGCTGGTGTTCAGTGGTGAGATGCGGGTGGAATAGTCAGTTTCTGCGGTGCCCTGACTGGCCCTATCGCTGGCAAGCCAGCTCCCACAGATTTTGTGAACACCTCGGAACCTGTGGGAGCTGGCTTGCCAGCGATGAGGCCGTTACAGGCGCTAAAGAATGACTTTGGCGCGACGCAGGTCTTCAATTTTCGAAGGGCTAAGTCCCAGCTCCCCCAACACCTCCTCCGTATGCTGCCCCAACCCCGCGCCAACATGCCTTGGCGCCGGCAACGCCTCAGAAAATTTCAACGGACAGGCCATCTGCGCCTGCGTCGCGCCATCGCCGCGCGGCACCTGCGCCACCAGCTTCCGCGCCTGCATTTGCGGATGGCGCAGCGCCTCGCCCAGACTCAACACCGGCTCGACACAGGCATCGACCCCGGCGAACAACTCACACAGTTCTGCAAAATCATGCCGTTCGAATTCGATGCGCAACGCCTCTTTCAAGGCCTGTTGTTGCTCAGGCCTGGGCGACAACCCTTGCGCGGCCAGTTCCGGCCGGCCCAGCGCCGTGCACAATTGCTGCATGAAGGCCGGCTCCAGACTGCCCACCGACATCCAGCGCCCATCCCGGGTACGGTAATAATCGTAATAGCTGCCGCCATTGAGCATCTGGTCTTCCCGGCCCGGTTCCGCGCCGCAGGCCAGATAGCCAGCGCCGGCCATGGCGTTCAGGCTGAACGCGCAGTCGGTCATGCTCACATCCAGATGGGTGCCCTGCCCGGTTTGCTGACGAGCAATCACCGCTGCCAGCAAGCCGATCACGCCGTGTAGCGAGCCGCCCGCCACGTCCGCCACCTGCATGCCCAACGGCAACGGCCCGCTGTCGACGCGTCCGGTATAGCTGGCAAGCCCGGCCAGCGCCAGATAGTTGATGTCATGCCCGGCGCGTTCCTTGTACGGCCCGGTCTGGCCGTAACCGCTGATCGACACATAAATCAGCTTTGGGTTGATCGCTTTCAACGCTTCATAACCCAGGCCCAGACGCTCCATCACCCCGGGGCGAAACTGCTCGAGCACGATGTCGTACTCGCCCAGCAGTTGCTTGATGATCTGCAGCGCTTCGGGCTGTTTCAGGTCCAGCGCCAGACTGCGCTTGTTGCGGTTGAGGTAGGCGTGACTGGCCGAGACACCGCCATCATGCGGCGGCAGCACCCGCAGCAGATCCATACGCGTCGGCGATTCGATGCGCAGCACCTCGGCGCCCATGTCCGCCAGCAGCAACGAGGCGAACGGCCCCGGCAGCAAGGTGGAGAAATCGAGAATCTTCAGTGAGGCCAGCGGTGCAGACATGGGCGAACTCCTTGGGCAATGTACTCAGCCTAGGCAGCCATCGCCGATGCGGCAATCACCGCAAATGTCAGCAGGTGTGACCGTTGCGCTCAAATTCCGGGCAAAAAAAAACCCCTGTGGCGAGGGGATTTATCCCCGTTGGGTCGCGAAGCGGCCCCTTCTCTGGAATTGGAAGAAGAGGCCCGCTGTGCTGTCCATCGGGGGTAAATCCCTCACCACAAGGGATTTTTTACAACCTCACATCGTACTGATGCGCAGTTCTTGTATTTACTTCACATTGCTCGGGGTTGGGCCTTCAGCCACACCCAGGTCGTCTTCTTCACGCTCATCGGAGATACCGCGACCGCCGGAAGCCAGCTCGGTCTGCAGTTGATCGGTGTCCAGTTCCTTGACCCACTTGGCGACGACGATGGTCGCTACAGCGTTACCGACCAGGTTGGTCAGTGCGCGGGCTTCAGACATGAAACGGTCGATACCGAGGATCAGCGCCAGACCGGCAACCGGCAGGTGACCTACCGCCGACAGTGTCGCGGCCAGGACGATGAAGCCCGAACCGGTCACACCCGCCGCGCCTTTGGAGGACAGCAGCAGTACCAGCAGCAGGGTGATCTGGTGGGTGATGTCCATGTGCGTGTCAGTCGCCTGGGCGATGAACACGGCGGCCATGGTCAGGTAGATCGAAGTACCGTCGAGGTTGAACGAGTAACCGGTCGGGATCACCAGACCCACTACCGATTTCTTCGCGCCCAGACGCTCCATCTTGATCAGCATGCGTGGCAGTGCCGATTCCGACGAGGACGTACCCAGTACGATCAACAGTTCTTCACGGATGTAGCGCACCAGCTTGAATACGCTGAAACCGTGAGCCCGGCAGATCGCACCCAGCACCAGCACGACGAACAGGACGCAGGTGATGTAGAAGCAGATCATCAACTGGCCCAGTTGCACCAGCGAGCCGACACCGTAGGCACCGATGGTGAACGCCATGGCACCGAACGCACCCAGCGGCGCCAGTTTCATGATCATGTTGATGATGTTGAACATCACGTGGGCGAAGCGATCGATCATGTCCAGCAGCGGACGACCGTACGAACCCAGGCGATGCAGGGCGTAGCCGAAGATCACCGAGAACATCAGCACTTGCAGGATGTCACCGGTGGCGAACGCGCCGACGATGGTGTTCGGGATCACATTGAGGAGGAAACCGACAATGCTCTGGTCTTTACTGGCCGTCACGTAGGTGGCGATTTTCGAGGCGTCGAGGGTGGTGACGTCGATGTGCATGCCGGCGCCCGGTTGCACAACGTTGACCACGATCAGACCGATCAGCAGGGCAATGGTGGAAACGATTTCGAAGTACAGCAGCGCGTAGCCGCCGGTCTTGCCTACCGACTTCATGTTCTGCATGCCGGCGATGCCGCTGACAACAGTACAGAAGATGATCGGGGCGATGACCATTTTGATCAGCTTGATGAAGCCGTCACCCAGTGGCTTGAGGGCCACACCGGTCTGCGGATAGAAGTGACCAAGCAGGATGCCGATGGCGATGGCAACGATCACCTGGAAATACAGGGATTTGTACAGTGGCTGACGAGTCGTCATTGCAGGTTTCCTCAAGCGTCCAGCGGCAACATCCATCTGTCGAGCGCTGAACCTTAATTGCGAACCCTCCTGCACTGGAGGGATTTGTTGTTGGAACGGCATTTTTCCCGGTCGGAGAAATGCACGCTTCTGTAGCTTGTATCGCAAACGTCGTGCCAGATTGGTGCGAATGGCAGCAAGCCTTTTGATATCAGGGCCTGCGGGATTTTCCTGTCACCAATCAGTGACTTGAGGCATGGCGGATTTCCGCCAACTGAGCGTTCAGTGTCCTGCAATTTGGCGGAAATCCGCCTTGTTGCGTTGCCGGCCCGCCGTTACGATCGGTGCCTGAACAAGGATTGCCGCTTATGCGCGAACGCACCATCGCCAGCCATTTCGCCCGTGCCGCCCTTGGCGGTGCACGCCGGCGCGGCCTGGATTATTCAGGCCTGTTGCAGCAACTTGGGATCAGCGCGGAATTGCTCGACGAGCCCCGCGCGCGGATTGCCCCGGAGCAGTTCACCCGGCTGATTCAGGGCTTGTGGCTGGCGCTGGACGACGAATACCTGGGTTTCGGTAACGCCCCGAGCAAGCCCGGCAGCTTCGCCATGATGTGCCACGCCTCGATTCACTGCCGCAACCTGGAGAAGGCTCTGCAACGTGGCTTGTTGTTCTACAGCCTGTTCCCCGACGCTCCACGCCTGGCTCTGCGCCGCGAGGACGACTGGGTGCGTTTGAGTCTGGACGACGCGCAGTGGTGGGACCCGGATCATTTTCTCAGCGAGAGTCTGTTGGTGATCTGGCACCGCCTCGGCAGTTGGCTGATCGGCCAGCGCATTCGCCTGGAACAAGCGACTTTCAGCTATCCGCGCCCCGAGCACGGCGGCGAATACGATCTGCTGTTCCCCTGCCCGCTGACCTTTGATGCCGAGCAAAGCAGCCTGCTGTTTCACAGTCGCTACCTGGCCATGCCGCTGTTGCAGGACGAACGCACGCTCAAGCATTTTCTCGAACGCTCCCCCGCCGACCTGCTCTCGCGCCCGGACGACGGCGACAGCCTGAGCAGCCGCCTGCGTCGCTTGCTCAGCCGCGACGCTGCGAGTTGGCCGGATCTGGAAGCCGTTGCGGCGCATCTGCATATCAGCCCGCAGACCTTGCGCCGGCATTTGCGCGAGGAAGGCACCAGTTTTCAGGAACTGAAAGATCAGCTGCGGCGGGATATCGCTATCTACCATCTGGGCCGCGCGGAGCTGTCGTTGCAGCAGATTGCCGAGCAGCTCGGGTTCTCTGAGCCTTCGGCGTTTCACCGGGCGTTCAAGAAATGGACGGGGCTGACACCGGGGGCTTATCGGTCGCAGGAGCAATGAGGCGCTAAATCAAAAGCCCCTCACCCTAACCCTCTCCCGGAGGGAGAGGGGACTGATTGGGGGATGCTTGAGAAATACGCCGACCTGCAAGCTCTCTATTGAATCCATATTCGCTGCAAATCGCTCAGGTCGATAATTTTCCAAAGACACTTCGGTCAGTCCCCTCTACCTCTGGGCGGTCCGACGTTTCGGGAGGGTTAGGGTGAGGGCAGCTCGCAATCACACCGCAGGAAAATCAATCCTGAACGCCGCCCCGCCCATCGGTGAATCACCCAAGGCCAAACGGGCGTTGTAGCTTTCGATGATGTCCTTGACCACCGCCAGCCCGATGCCCTGCCCGGGATGCTGGGCGTCCAGGCGTTCGCCACGTTCGAGAATCCGCGCACGCTGATCGAGTGGCACGCCCGGGCCATCATCCTCGACGCACAATTCGATCCCGGCCAAGGACTCGCGCACGCTGACCCGCACTTCGCCGAGGCACAGGCGGTAGGCGTTTTCCAGCAGGTTACCGAGCATTTCCAGCAGGGCGCCCTGCTCGATCGGCACGTAGCAATGCTCCGGCAGATCAAAGGTCACGCGCACATGTTTGTCGCGGTAGACCTTGTCCAGCGTATCGCAGAGGCTTTTGAGCACTGGTTGCAGGCGCACCTGATGGCGCACCAGTCCGCTTTTGCGCAGGCTGGCCCGTTGCAGTTGGTAGCTGATCTGCTGGCTCATGCGTTCGATCTGGCTTTGCAGGACCCAGGCCTGGTCGCGGTCTGCGGGACGCTGGGCCATGTCTTCGCTGACGCCTTGCAGCACCGCCAACGGGGTTTTCAGGCTGTGGGCGAGGTCGTCGAGGGAGTCGCGGTAGCGGCTGCGTTGCTGGCGTTCGCTGAGCAGCAAGCGGTTGAGCGAGCCGGTCAGGCGCAGCAGTTCACGCGGGTGTTTCTCCGTCAGGCTTTCGCGGGTGCCGCCTTCGATTTCGTCGAGTTCCTGGCTCAATCGGCGCAAGGCCTTGAGGCCCCAGGTCAGGCCGATCCATAGCAGCGCCAGCAACACCAGCAATGCCGCGCCGAAGCCCAGATAGAGATTTTCGCGCAGGCCTTCGAGGGTGGTTTCGTATTCACGCACCGGTTGCAGAGCGACGATGCTGAACGCCGCACTCTTGCCGCCGAGCAGTTTGACTTCGGCGTCGTAGACGAAGAACTCCTGACCGCTGGCTTCACGAATCCGCGCGAACTCGTTGCCGAGGCCGTCGTAGCGCGGTTTGTAGTTGATCTGTTCTTCCTGGGTGGCTTTCGAGCGCCACACCAGTTTGCCGTCGCGGTCGTAGATATAGCCGAGCAAGCGGAAATCGGTGAGGTTGAAACGCTCGTCGGGCAATTGCGACGGCATCACCAGCCGACCGTTTTCCACCCGCGCGGCGGAGATCAATGTGGTGACGTCGGAGGCCAGACGTTGCTCGATCGAGTCCTGCAAGGCAAGGCTGAAGGCGCCCTGCATCGCCGGCAGCAAGGCAAGCATGAACAACACCGCCAACGTGGTGGCGGCGAGCATCAAGCGAACGCGAAGGGAACGGATCAAGTGCAGCGCTCATTGAACAGGTAACCGAGGCCGCGCACGGTGTCGATCGGTTTGAACCCGGCCGGGCCTTCTAGCTTGCGGCGCAGACGGCCGACCAGCACTTCGATGACATTCGGATCGCGCTCGTCGTCATCCGGATACAGCTGCTCCATCAAGCGATCCTTGGGCACCACTTGCTGGTGATGGCGCATGAGGTATTCGAGGATGCGGTATTCGTAAGCAGTAAGCGCCAGCGGTTGCTCATCGAGGCTGGCCTGTTTGCGATTGAGGTCGAGCAGCAACGGCCCGGCAACGATGGTCGACTGGGTGAAACCGCTGGAGCGGCGCAGCAATGCGTTCAGGCGTGCGTCGAGTTCTTCGAACTGGAACGGCTTGACCACGTAATCGTCGGCACCGGCGGCGAGTCCTTCAACCTTGTCCTGCCAGTTGCCGCGCGCGGTGAGTATGAGGATCGGGAAGGTCTTGCCGCCCGAGCGCAACTGGCGGATCAGGTCGAGCCCGCCCATGCCCGGCAGGCCGAGGTCAATCACCGCCAGATCGAAGTTGTACTGGCCGGTCTGGTACAGCGCCTCCTCGGCATTGGCCACGGACTCGACCACATGACCGCTTTCCGTCAGGCGGGTTTGCAGGTGATGACGCAACAGCGCCTCGTCTTCGACGACCAACAGTTTCATGCCTTTCTCCCTATCACTTGAACTCTCCAGGCAACTACCTGTGGGAGCGAGCCTGCTCGCGAATCCGGTGGATCAGCCAAGCAAGTGTCGGCTGATACACCTTTCGCGAGCAGGCTCGCTCCCACACTTCAAACTGCGACAACCACTTAGAAATAGTAGTTGGCCGACAGGTAGGTCTGCGCGCTGCTGGTCAAGCCCAGCGAGCCCTGTTTGCTGCCGCCGCTCTCTTTCATTTCGGTGCTGGCGTTGCTGCGCAGGTAACGGTAACCGAGTTCCACCGAGGTGTTCTGCGAAACTTGCTGCAACACACCGACCTGGCCACCGATGGCGTATCCGATGTCGCTGTCACGGCTGAAACCTGGCGAATCCTGCGTCAGCTTGGTCAGACCGGCCGTGGCGCCACCGAACAATTTGGTGCTGCCGCCCACCGGGTAGAACAGGTCGTAGCTGCCGAGCAGATTTTCCTGGCGCAGTTTAACGCCATTGTGCGAGCCGGAAACGTTGTCGTAGGTGGCGTAGTAGCGGCCCTGGCTGTTTTGCTGACCGAGGCGCATGCCGTAGGTGTTGTTGCCGTCGATGGCCCCGGTGACGTTGGGGTTGCCGAGATTGTTGTTGAGCGCGTGGGACTTGTCGATTTTGTCGCTGGTCTGGCCGAATGTCAGGCCGGCGAAGTTGCTGGTGTCGTCGGCATTGGCCGCGATGCTGGAGCCTAACAGGGTAAAAGCCAGCAGCAATTTGTTTAAACGAGTCATGGGTATTTCCTCTTTCACAGTGCTGTTTGGGTATGGCGCAAGGTTACTGAGCCGCCCCTGTACGGCCCCTGAACCGTCTCTGAACCTGACCTGAACCGGATCGACTAGGCTGTTCTGACCACTTTCAATAAGGAGATCCGACCATGCGCCTGTTCCTCGCCCTCTCTTTGCTGGCAGTCAGCAGCCTCACCCAGGCTGCGATCAAGACTGCAGAAATCCCCTACCAAAGCGCCGACGGCAGCCAACTGATCGGCTACTACGCCTATGACGACGCGATCAAAGGCCCACGCCCCGGCGTTGTCGTGGTCCACGAATGGTGGGGGCTGAACGATTACGCCAAGCGCCGCGCGCGGGATCTCGCCGAACTCGGCTACAGCGCGCTGGCCATCGATATGTACGGCGACGGCAAAAACACCGAGCACCCGAAAGACGCCATGGCCTTCATGCAGGCAGCGACCAAGGACGCCGATGCGGCGAGCAAGCGCTTCGCCGCCGGGCTCGATCTGTTGAAGAAGCAAAAGCAGACCGACCCGAACAGGATCGCCGCCATCGGTTATTGCTTCGGTGGCGCCGTGGTGCTGAATGCCGCCCGTCAGGGTGTGCCGCTGGCCGGTGTGGTGAGTTTCCATGGCGCGCTGGCAACCAAGACCCCGGCGACTCCGGGCAGTGTGAAGGCGAAAATCCTCGTCGAGCACGGTGCGCTGGACAGCATGGTCACTCAGGACCACGTCACCGCGTTCAAGTCGGAGATGGACAAGGCCGGGGCTGACTACCAGTTCGTCAGTCTGGATGGCGCCAAGCATGGTTTCAGCAATCCGGATGCCGATCGTTTGAGCCATGGCGAGCATGGCGGGCCGGACATTGGTTACAACAAGGCGGCGGATGAAAAATCCTGGGCGGATATGAAAGCGTTCTTTCAGAAAATCTTCAGCTAACCGCGCTTGTCCTGATCGTTCCCACGCGCAGCAAAGGAATGCCGCACGGGACGCTCCGCGTCCCATCGCTGGGTGACGCGGAGCGTCACAGGATGCATTCCTTTGCTGCGCGTGGGAACGATCATCTCGACCTCGCCCCGACTAACCGGCAAAATGCCCGCCATGAACTTCACCCCCGCCCTGCCCGCCTGCTGCACTGCGCTCGACAGCCACTGGCCGTTGCCGACGGTCCTGGCCGATACCGTGCTGCTCAGTACCCACTTCGACCCGACACGGTTGCTTGGCGATGACTTCCAGCGCAGCGCTGTGCCGGCGCCGCCGAGCATTCAGCGCTCGGTGGCCAAGCGCCAGGCCGAGTTTCTCGCCGGGCGCATTTGCGCGCGGGCCGCGCTGCAACAACTCGAAGGCCTGAATATCGTCCCGCCGATTGGCGAAGACCGCGCGCCGGTGTGGCCGGCGCACATCTGTGGTTCGATCACTCACAGCACTGGCCGTGCGGCGGCGATTGTCGCCAACAAACAGCACTGGCGCGGCTTGGGCATGGATCTGGAAAACCTGTTGAGCCACGAGCGCGCTGAACGCCTGGCCGGGGAAATTCTCACCCCGGCGGAAATGCAGCGCATGGCGGCAGGCTCGCAGGAGCAACTGGCGCTGCGGGTGACCCTGACGTTTTCGGTGAAAGAGAGTTTGTTCAAGGCGCTGTACCCGATCGTGCAGCAGCGCTTTTATTTCGAGCATGCCGAAGTGCTGGAATGGACTGCGGCGGGTCAGGTCAGGCTGCGGTTGCTGACTGATTTGTCCAGCGAATGGCGCAATGGATCGGAGCTGGAGGCGCAGTTCGGCGTGCAGGATGGGCAGTTGTTGAGTCTGGTCAGTATTCCTGCCTAGGGATTTGTACTGCCTGATATGGCCCCTTCGCGAGCAGGCTCGCTCCCACAGGGGATCGCATTTCAAATGTGGGAGCGAGCCTGCTCGCGAAGGCGGTATCCCGAATCTCAGCGGCGCTCCTGATTCCTCGGCCAACTCAGACTGAAGCACGCCCCACCCAGACTCTTGCTCTTGCCAATGATCGCGCGGCCGTCGTGCCAGTGAATGATCCGCCGCACAATCGACAAGCCCAGACCATGCCCGCCCGAGGCCCGCGTGCGACTATCGTCGAGGCGCAAAAACGGCGTGAAGATCCGCTCCCACGCCACTTCCGGCACGCCCGGTCCGTCGTCCTCGACGTCGATCCGGCAACGCAACTGGCCGACCTGATAACTCACCGTCACCTGCGAGTGCGCATGGCGCATCGCGTTGCCCACCAGATTCTGCAGCGCCCGATGCAAATAACGCGGCTCGGCCTCGACCCACGCGCCGTCGTTGTCGGCCGATGACAGACACAAACCGCGCTGCACCGTGACCTCGGCGCGCAGCGGCGCCAATTCTGCGATCACCTGATTGACCAGCGCATCCAGATCGATGCGCTGGAAAGTCAGCGCCGGCGAGCCTTGCTCCAGTCGTGCGTAGGTGAGCATTTCGTCGACCAGCTTGTCGAGGTCCTCGATGTCGTGATCCATGCCTTCGCGGTATTTCTCCAGTGCCTGCGGGGTGGTCGCCGTACCGATCATCTCCAGACCGAAACGCAGCCGCGCCACTGGCGTGCGCAGCTCGTGAGACACCGCGCGCACCAGTTCACGCTGGATCGCCAGCAACTGCTGCAAGTGCTCGGCCATGCCATTGAACGCCGACGCCAGCCGCCCGACCGAGTCGGCACCGCGCGCCGGCACACGGGTTTCCAGGCTGCCCTTGGCGATCCGCGTGGCCGCTGCTTCGAGGCCGCGCAAACGTCGCTCGAGCTGACGCACCAACAGATAAACGATAAGACCGATCAGGGTCAGACCGAGCGCGGCAATCAATACCAGCCATTCCGGCGGGTACGGATTCATCTGATACAGCGGGCCGATTTCCAGCACCCACGGCGTGCCGACCATACCGGCGAAGACGCGGATCGAATCGCCGCCCTTGCCCAGCGCCATCACCGTATCCCCCTCGGCCACGCGGCGGCTCTGGTCTTCGTCCATGTCGGCGTCATTTACCGTGACCAGACGCAGATCGAAGCCAAAGCCCTTTTCCTGTTTTATCTGCGCCAGACGCTTGGGCTGTTCGCCGACCGGTACCCGCACCAGTTCATCGGCCAGCAGGTAAATGGTCGCCCGGGCCAGTTGCTCGCTGATCTGCTGCACCTCGCCCACCAGCATCATTTGCTCTTTTTCGCTGATCAGCCGATAGACCTTGGCCGCGTGAGGCCCGGTCTGCTCGACCAGCGCCTGACCGCGCAGCACACGGGTGCGCTGGGCCAGATCGAGGTCGGTTTCAGAGAACTTCTTCAGCGTCAGCGGAATACCGAGCAGCCGCTCCCACACCAGCAACGCGCGATGGCGTTCGGTCTGGTTCATCGGTTGCAGGTTGTCGGCCATCAGCGAGAAGGTGCCGTGGGCCAGGCGTTCGCGGTATTGCTCGCTGCGCACCTGATTGAGCAGGTTCAGCGCCAGCACGCCGAGCACCGCCACCAGAATCAGCGCGGCGCACATGCCGCCGTAGATGCGCAGGAAGATCGAATTCACAGCGCCAGGTCTGCGCAGGCCTCAGGGACGAACAGATAGCCTTTGCTGCGAATGGTCTTGATCAGGCGCGGATGATCGGGGTCATCGCCGATTTTCGGGCGGATGCGCGAGATGCGCACGTCGATCGAGCGGTCCTGGCCGTCATAGCCGATGCCGCGCAATGCAGTGAAGATTTCTTCCCGGGAAAGAATCCGCCCGGCATTGGACACCAGCAGCCACAGCAGGTCGAACTCGGCGCTCGTCAGCTCGATGCCGTTGTCGCTCAGCCAGGCTTCGCGCAATGCGTTGTCGACCACCAGTGGACCGAATTGCAACCGCCGGGATTTTTCCGCGACCGGCTCCGGTGTGTCACTGCGCCGCAGCAACGCCTGGATGCGCGCCAGCAACAAGCGCGGACGCACCGGTTTGCATACGTAGTCGTCGGCACCGAGGTCGAGGCCGTGGATCTGATCAGCGTCATCGGTGCGCGCGGTGAGCATCAGGATCGGCCCGTCATACTGGCTGCGCACCTTGCGGCAGATGCTCAGGCCATCCTCGCCGGGCAGCATCAGATCGAGGATCACCAGATCCGGTTGCTCCTTGATGATCCGCGCCGCCGCCAGCGCACCGTTGCCTTCGATCTCGACGCGCAGGCCATTGGCTTGCAGGTAATCGCGGGTGAGCTCGGCCAGTCGCTGGTCATCCTCGACGATCAATACCTGCCAGGTTTGTTGCTCCACCGGTGACCTCTGCTTGCTGTTTTTATTGATATATGAAGGTTTCGCTGAATGAACGCGGTTCCTGTAGGAGCTGACGAGTGAAACGAGGCTGCGATCTTTTGATCTTGCTCTTGAAAAATCACAATCAAAAGATCGCAGCCTTCGGCAGCTCCTACATGAGTCCTCCCGATCATCTGTCATGTTTCAGGAGGATAAAAATGCCCATGCACCCAGCGATTGTATAAACGCCGGTCACGCGGAAAACAAGTCGGTAAATGCGTTCGGACAAGGCGGAATTCTGTGATAGGGTTCGCGCCCTTAAAAAACCGCTGAAGCGTTTTTCCAGGCAAAAAAACAGTGACAAACGGTCTGGCTCAGCAGGTTCGCGGCCTACACGCGTTTTCCCTGTTTCTTACACAAATTACGCACAGGCTTATCCACAGGTAGTACGTTGCAATCCCCCCCTGAAACGCATTATCTTGTAGCACGGCGAAAACAGAGACCCTACATATAGGGTTTTCACCTAAAACGCCCAACCACATTTCAGACCTGAAACTCAAGTGCTTTATGGCCAGTTTCCGGTAGAACAAGCGAGTTTTTTCAAGCCCAAACCGCACTGGCGGATGGCACCGTTTTATTTGGTCCGAAACGGACAAAACGGTATGGGTGTTGCAGTCATGACTGCCACCCGCGAAGGAATCCGGTGGCGAGCTTCGGCTCGTAACCAAAACTTCGGCAAGGATGCGGCGTTGCAGCCTTTTTCCTACTGTTCCGAAGTTTGTAATGCCGACGCCCGTCGGTTGCAGTGCTTCGGTACAGAACGGTGAGCACCATGACGGTGCCAAACAAACATAGAGAATGTGGAGACCACCCCCCATGCAAACCGACACAACTCGCGAGAACCCGCAGGGCACCTTGCCGCAGGCCGCCGATTCGACTTCGGATCTGGCAGCCACCGCGCCTGGCCAGCTGCGCGTGATCAAGCGTAATGGCACTGTCGTTCCTTACACCGATGACAAGATCACCGTCGCTATCACCAAAGCGTTCCTCGCAGTTGAAGGCGGCACCGCTGCCGCCTCGTCGCGAATCCACGACACCGTTGCGCGCCTGACCGAACAGGTCACCGCGACCTTCAAGCGTCGCATGCCATCGGGCGGCACCATCCACATCGAAGAAATCCAGGACCAGGTCGAACTGGCCCTGATGCGTGCCGGCGAGCAGAAAGTCGCCCGTGACTACGTGATCTACCGCGACGGCCGCTCGAAAGAGCGCGCAGCGCACGCTCCTGCCGAAGCAGCAGTCAACGCGCACCCGTCGATCCGCATCACCCGCGCCGACGGCAGCCTCGCGCCGCTGGATATGGGCCGCCTGAACACCATCGTTACCGAAGCCTGCGAAGGCCTGGAAGAAGTCGACGGCGACCTGATCCAGCGCGAAACACTGAAGAACCTGTACGACGGCGTGGCCCTGACCGACGTCAACACCGCGCTGGTGATGACCGCCCGTACCCTGGTTGAGCGCGAGCCGAACTACTCGTTCGTTACCGCCCGCCTGCTGATGGACACCCTGCGTGCCGAAGGCCTGAACTTCCTCGAAGTCGCCGAAAGCGCCACCCATCACGAAATGGCCGACCTGTACGCCAAGGCACTGCCGGCCTACATCGCCAAAGGTATCGAGTTCGAACTGCTGAACCCTGTGCTGGCCACCTTCGACCTGGAAAAGCTGGGCAAGGCGATCAACCACGAGCGCGATCAGCAATTCACCTACCTGGGCCTGCAGACCCTGTACGACCGTTACTTCATCCACAAGGATGGCGTGCGTTTCGAACTGCCGCAGATCTTCTTCATGCGCGTGGCCATGGGCCTGGCGATCGAAGAGAAGCAGAAAGAAGACCGTGCGATCGAGTTCTACAACCTGCTGTCCTCGTTCGACTACATGGCTTCGACCCCGACCCTGTTCAACGCCGGTACCCTGCGTCCACAGCTGTCGAGCTGCTACCTGACCACCGTGCCGGATGACCTGTCGGGCATCTATCACGCGATCCACGACAACGCCATGCTGTCGAAATTTGCCGGCGGCCTGGGCAACGACTGGACGCCGGTTCGTGCGCTGGGTTCGTACATCAAGGGCACCAACGGCAAGTCGCAAGGCGTTGTGCCGTTCCTAAAAGTAGTGAACGACACCGCTGTGGCCGTGAACCAGGGTGGCAAGCGCAAAGGCGCTGTGTGTGCCTACCTGGAAACCTGGCACATGGACATCGAAGAGTTCATCGAGCTGCGCAAGAACACCGGTGATGATCGTCGTCGTACCCACGACATGAACACTGCCAACTGGATCCCTGACCTGTTCATGAAGCGCGTCTTCGATGACGGCAAGTGGACCCTGTTCTCGCCATCCGAAGTACCGGACCTGCACGACCTGACCGGTAAGGCCTTCGAAGAGCGCTACGAGTACTACGAAGCGCTGACCGAGTACCCGGGCAAGGTCAAGCTGTTCAAGACCATCCAGGCCAAAGACCTGTGGCGCAAGATGCTGTCCATGCTGTTCGAAACCGGCCACCCATGGCTGACTTTCAAAGACCCGTGCAACTTGCGCAGCCCGCAGCAGCACGTCGGCGTGGTCCACAGCTCGAACCTGTGCACCGAGATCACCTTGAACACCAACAAGGACGAAATCGCCGTTTGCAACCTGGGCTCGATCAACCTGCCGAACCACATCGTCGACGGCAAGCTCGATACCGCCAAGCTGCAACGCACCGTGAACACCGCCGTGCGCATGCTCGATAACGTGATCGACATCAACTACTACTCGGTGCCGCAAGCGAAGAACTCCAACTTCCGCCACCGTCCGGTCGGTCTGGGCATCATGGGCTTCCAGGACGCTCTTTACCTGCAGCACATCGCCTACGGCTCCGACGCTGCCGTCGAGTTCGCCGACAAGTCGATGGAAGCGGTCAGCTACTACGCGATCCAGGCTTCCTGCGACCTGGCCGACGAGCGCGGCGCCTACGAAACGTTCAACGGTTCGCTGTGGTCCAAGGGCATCCTGCCGCTGGATTCGCAACAGATCCTGATCGAGCAGCGTGGCGAGAAGTACATCGACGTCGACCTGAAGGAAACCCTCGACTGGGCACCGGTTCGCGCCCGTGTACAGAAAGGCATCCGTAACTCGAACATCATGGCCATCGCACCGACCGCGACCATCGCCAACATCACTGGCGTTTCGCAGTCGATCGAACCGACCTACCAGAACCTGTACGTGAAATCGAACCTGTCGGGCGAATTCACCGTGATCAACCCGTACCTGGTTCGCGACCTGAAGGCTCGCGGTCTGTGGGATTCGGTGATGATCAACGACCTGAAGTACTACGACGGTTCGGTGCAGCAGATCGAGCGCATCCCGCAAGAACTCAAAGAGCTCTACGCGACCGCGTTCGAAGTGGACACCAAGTGGATCGTTGACGCCGCCAGCCGTCGTCAGAAGTGGATCGACCAGGCCCAGTCGCTGAACCTGTACATCGCCGGCGCATCGGGCAAGAAGCTCGACGTGACCTACCGCATGGCCTGGTACCGTGGTCTGAAAACCACCTACTACCTCCGTGCCCTGGCCGCGACCAGCACCGAGAAGTCGACCATCAACACCGGTAAGCTGAACGCTGTTTCCAGCGGCGGCAACCATGGTGATGATTCGGTACTGGCCGCACCGGCCGGCCCGGCGCCAGTGCCAAAAGCCTGCGCGATTGACGAGCCGGATTGCGAAGCTTGCCAATAAGCTGAGCTGAGATCAGGCGTTGCGAGACGCCTGGAATCTCAAGGCAAACAAAACCCCCGACAGACTTCTGGTTTGTCGGGGGTTTTGTTTTTTGGCGGCCTTGGCGGCCTTTGGGCCGACCGGGCTCTTGAGGTTTTGGGTGTATATCCGTTGCTGCGGGTGTTGCCGCTGGCGGTTTCGCTCTTACAGCGAGTCACCTTTTTCAGACGCCAAAAAGGTAACCCAAAAGGCTTTGCCCCGGCGTACGGCCCGCTCGCTAAAGCTCGGGGTACCTTCGTTACGGGACCGATCCGGGCGCAGCGGCTCCGGCTGGCTTCGCTGCACCTCCTTGCGCTGTGTACGACTGCGTCGTACGGTCGCTGCGCTCCCACACCCGGATCGATTCCGTAACGAAGCCTGCCGAAGGGGCAAAAGATCAAAAGCCGGATCAAAAGCCAGAGCAAAAGCAAAAGCAAAAGCCAGATCAAAAGATCGCAGCCTTCGGCAGCTCCTACAGTTGGATTGGGTACCACTTCAAGAACAGGTCGGCTGACAGGCCGCCTTCGCGAGCAAGCTCGCTCCCACAAAAAGGCAAAGCAGCGCAGCTGCCCGCGGCAAAGCCGCCCCACTCAACAATGAGCGCAAGCTCGAGTGCTTTTGATCTACGGGCGA